>NZ_RCSQ01000209.1:0-4224 GCF_004103255.1 Pseudoalteromonas sp. PS5 | reverse complement strand
TTTTGCCTTACCTATATGGATGTAGGTACCTTAGCGAGAGCAGGGCGCGGTAGCGGGGTTATCGACAAGGTTCTCTCGCCTCAAAATAGACCACTTAATTAAGATAATTGGTATAAAAGCAAGCGCCAGCGATGCTATACGCAGGCGCTTGTGTTGTCAGCCTGTTTCCGTGCCACGTTCTTGGGCTTCAAATTTATACCCAGCCCCATAAATCGAGTGGATAAAGTCATACTTGGGGGCGATATTTTGCAGCTTTTTACGAATATTCTTTATGTGACTGTCGATGGTTCTGTCGCTAACGATATGGCTATCGTCGTAAATATGGTCCATCAACAAATTGCGACTGTAAATGCGACAAGGGTGGCCATACATGGCTTTTAATAACATAAACTCGACATGAGTAAGCGTTGCTTTGGACTCTTGAAAAGAGACAAACAAGCGTTCTTCGTCAAGTTTGAGTTTGCTTTCAGTTTCCGACATATCTCCGCGTTGATTCAGCTCAACTCGTCGCAAAATTGCTTTTACTCGAGCGACGACTTCTTTTGGACTATACGGCTTACACACATAGTCGTCGGCACCCACTTCTAAGCCTAATAAACGGTCGATTTCTTCAACCTTTGCAGTGATCATAATGATAGGTACCGTTGAATATGCCCTGATCCGTTTGCAGATCTCAATACCGTCTACATTGGGTAACATCAAGTCAAGCAAAATTAATGCAGGTTGTTGCTCCTTAAAAGCCTCTTCTGCCAATGCCCCATCGTATACGAGGTGACTGGTATATTCAGCTTGTGCAAGATATTTACTTAATATATCAGCAAGCTTTGGTTCGTCTTCAACAATTAAAATATGTTTGTTTGGCACGGGAGGTATCCATTATTTTTTCAGGGTAATAATAATAGCTAGACCACCAAGTTCGCTCAAGTTTGCTGTGATCTCTCCATTATGTGCGGCAACAATGCTCTGGCAAATCGCAAGCCCAAGACCAGATCCCCCTGTTTTCCTGTTTCTTGCCTCTTCCACACGATAGAGTCTATCAAATAGCTTATCTAACTGTTCACAAGGTACCGCAGGAGCGCTGTCTTGCCAGTAAATGACAGTTTTCCTGTGTTGTTGTTTGACCTCAACCTCTACGATGCCAGGGCATTGCTCTGAGGAGTCGGTATAGCGCAGCGTATTTTGTAATAAATTATCAAATAGTTGACTGAATCGTTGGGCATCACATTCAATCTCAATATTATCATCACACTGTAGCGAATAGGTGAGGTTATGTTTGTCAATTTGATGACTAGCTTTGCTAAAAGTATGTTGCAATAGGTCATGGAGATTTTCTCTATCCATGTTGTAAGTAAGTGCACCACGGTCAGACATTGATAGTTGATGTAAATCATCAACTAAACGAGTGAGCCGTTGAATTTCCTCATTGAGTGAGATAAGTTGCTCAGGCTCACTGGTGATAACACCATCAATCATACCTTCAAGCTCTGCCCGAAGCACAGCAATGGGCGTGCGCAGCTCGTGAGAAATATCAGCTATCCACTGCTGTCTTGCTACTTGGTTTTGTGCCAAGGTGTCCGCGAGACGATTCATATCTCGGGCCAGTAATCCCAGCTCGTCATTACTGTTAATCTCGACTCGTGAGTCATAATTCCCCTGTGTAAGTGTTTTAGCATTACGGCGTAACAGAACGATGGGGCGCACCATATACTTACTAAACGGTATTGCAATGATCAGCGTGATCAGTAATGCAACAAGCGCGATGACAACAAACTGCTGTCGTTGTTGCTGAGCGAATAATTGATTGAACTCGTTACTAATCAGTGCACTTTGTTCGACGCCAAGATATGCAACCACATGGTCATGATTTGGCGCTGATAAATGCTCTCCTTGATAAACAGGAAACCAGAATGATGAATGTATGCTCTGAGCCTTACCCATGATGATATTGCCTTGCGGGTCTTTGAGTAACAGGCGTTTTTTGTTACCCATACGCGGTGGTCGGTCTTTCCGTCTAGGTCGCTCAGTTGCAGTCGCTCGGTGGCGTGGTGGAGGTCTAAAGCGTGCTTTAGGAGGAGCGTCATCTGGCAGATCATAAAATTGGCGAACAATATCATTCCATGGCTCTGAACCGCGATACACCCAGTTTAGCGAACCATAACGCTCATAGTTTTCGGCAACTTGATTGACTACCTCTTGAAGTTGCACGCGAGTCGTATTTCTTAGATAGCTGGTGAAGCTTTTCTCAAATGCTAATTTATTGGCGATATAAATAGCCAGCACTAACGCAGTGTTGGCTATTAAAATGATTAGCAAAAGTTTGACGCGGATGGTCATTTTCATAGTTGTTACTACTGCGCCTATTAGTGGTGCGCGCGTAAGCGCAGGTTATCAGGTGTGGGTGTGTTACGGTTTGGTACCCATCTTTTTACACATTTTAGATCCTTGGCACACTTGTCTGTGAGTGTATGTAAAAATGCAACGAGATCTTGTTTTTGCTGTGGTGCTAAGTTTGCAGCAACAAAAGGGGACTGTCTTAATAACGTCAAAGCCGCTTCACTATTTTCTCTAGCTTGGAGGTTTAGTGTGTCACATTGAGCAGATAAGGCAAACTGCTTTAAGCCACAAGCGCCACCCTGTTGGAAAAACCGTTCAATGGTTTGCTCAGGGTTTGAATAATGATCCACCACTTGCTCTAGCGTCTCATAGGCACCAGCGTGGCCATAAGGAGCCGTTAATGCGATATTGATAAGGCTCGGTACTCTGAATGCAAACAGATTACGGGGTGTGGAGTCAATCGCTGCTCGGCCAATATCGGCACGATTTTCTTGCGTGCCAATTCCATACTGTGGAAAGGCTAGATTAAAGAAGCCATTATTAGTGAACTGTTCGCCACTGTGACAAGCGACACACCCTGCACCGCCTTCGTTGACAGGTGTGAAAAATAGCTTCGCCCCCCGTTTTTGCTGCTCGTTTAATGCTGAGCGATCGCCTCGGGCATAACGGTGCCAACTGGTGTTGACCATCACAAAGGATGCTTGGTATTGTCCCAAAGCAAAGGCAATACTATCAAAGGTTATTAAGCTCTGCGCGTCGGCTTGAGAGTTAAATGCGTTTCTAAACGCGTGCAGCCAGTCATTAGTAGCGAGGCTACCTGCTTCTTCGCCATAATCACCGATCCGTTGTGCTATATGCGCTCTGACTTGTTCATTCGTTGTGGCGTTTTCAAACGCTTCGCCACGCATTTCTTCTCTTGAGGTCACAGGAAAGCGAGATAGCGTTGCTACAAGGGAGTCTGCGGCGTTAGGGTCTGGTTGATTAAAGCCTGAATCCGGTGTGCTGATAAAGCTGCTTTCGTTACCAGCTTCATCAGTTATGGTGATCCGTTGCACACGACCATCCCAAAATAGCGCGCTGTTTGCCAACCCAGAGTTAAAAATAGTGGGAGAATTGCGTGGAATATTAATTTCATCGTTCACCGCTTGACGTCCCGGACCTACCACGTCAACATCTAGTGCGTTAGTGCCAATTGGCAGAGAAAGTCCGTCGGCACCACCAAGCCTCGGGTCATGACAGCTTGCACACGCCACGGACTTTTCACCTCCGAGCGCTTTGGTAAAAAACAACTGCATGCCAAGTTGCGCAATCGGTTCTGATATTTTAGGTAGTTCCTCAGTACCGAGTACCTTACCCGTTATCCCATGATTAGCAATAAGTGTAGACAATTCAATATCCAATGTTGATAAGGGTGCTTGCTTTGGTGGCGGTGGTAAGCGTTTGTGTTGCGCTAACACAGGTAAACAAGTGAGTGCTGTGAGTAGCACGGCTGTACCGAAGATGTTGACTTTATTCATCATTATTCCCAACCCTATTGTGTTTTGAGCTTTTAAGGTGGCAGGCAAAAGTGCAGAGAATGTGAAAAATGAAATTTTTACAGATAAGAAATCCTAACTTTATATCTTAGTGATTGACTCAAGCTGTTAACTTTCTGACTGTTAAATACTTATTATTTCTAAGTCGCTGTGTAACTCGATTTAAAAAGATAGATTATTAGACGCTCAATTATTTCGAGGGGTAAATTAGTGATAAAAGCTAACGTCAATGTCTGTGATACCAATTCGCTTAATTAAGTGATCTATTTTGAGGCGAGAGAATCTTGTCGATAACCCCGCTTCCGCGTCCTGCTCACGCCGAGGTACCTACGTCCTGTAGGCAAGGCAAAAATTT
>NZ_RCSQ01000208.1:0-18952 GCF_004103255.1 Pseudoalteromonas sp. PS5 | reverse complement strand
AAATTTTTGCCTTGCCTACAGGACGTAGGTACCTCGGCGTGAGCAGGACGTGGAAGTGGTGTTATCGACAAGGTTTTCTTGCCTCAAAATAGACCACTTAATTAAGAAAATTAATGGTATTAAATCAAGGTAAGCCAACATGGCTAGAGGAGGGGGAGAGGATATTATGGCTGTTGAGCTAAAGCTCGACCCACAAAAAGTGGCTTTGCAGGTCGGTTGTGACTCGAATTACTCGTCTTCTAATTCATCGTCAGATAGTTCGTTTGACTTTCTGACGCATGGCTTTGCTAGGATCTCAACATAAAAAGAGGTCAAATTCTCTGTTTGTGTTTTATCTATTAATTTGTTTAGTTGTGATACATGGACAGGTTCAGCTTCGGCTTCAGTGTTACCAAACTTACAGTCAAAATCCCAATAATCAGCACCGCTAGGCAATGTTTTATTGCGTTCGCGCTTTAGGTATTTTTTTAGCTCATGCTTTACCGCGTCAACGCGTCTTTCAAGTTTGATTTTAGGGTGAATTAGTTCAAATGTTTTTTTCATAATTGCCTTCAAGCAAAAAATACTCAATCGGCAAAACAGTATGCCTGAGTAGGTAATTTGTATTGATTTGAGCGTAAAGCCTACGCTTAAATCAATACAGAAGTGTAATAGAGTATTTTACGATATATTTTACGAACTGGCGAGGAACTTTATGTGCACTCAAAAGATTTTAAGCCGTTACGGACTTTACTGTATCGAGAAAGTTAGTGTTAGTTGACTGCGCTGGTGCGCAGACAACTAACAGAGTTTGTATCATCGCTATCGTTACAGATTAATCTGTTTTTTGTTGAGTTTGATTTGAGTTTGTTGACGTTAATCTTAATGATAATTGCTCTAGCTTTTCAGACATGGCGGCTTGAGTCATTTCAAGCTGCGCAAGGCTGCTACCGATTTCTATCTGTTTAGTATCTCGGCTCTGTGATTGGGTGTTTAATTTGTCTACGGTACTTTTTAAAGCGGTAATTTGACTTTTCAGGTTTTCTGCTGACTGTTGCTGCTCCTCTAATAGCGATAGCTTAAGTCCCATTTCTGTCTGGCTTTGTGATAGCGTATTCACTTTTAAATTGATACCAGATTGGCTCTTAGTCGCACTATCAAGCTGTGATTTGAGCTGTTTGATTTCCGATTGATTACGACGCCAAGCCGAGCCCCATAGTTTATCCATTTGTGACCATAGCTCATCGGTGCGTTCTGTGAGTGTGGCAAGCTTGGCTTGCATCGCACCTGCCGACAGATCCATCTCTTCATCAGTCGCTGAAAGAGTATGCTCCAACTGGGCAATACGCGTTGTTGAAGCTAGTAATTGAGCTTGCGCTTCTGATAGTTGCTTGTACAGCCCAAACACTGCTACTGCCAAGGCAACAATAGCAGCGATACTTATCCAGCCGATGATACCTGTTTTTTTGTTTGTTACTGATTTTGATTCTGAGGCGTCAGCAGCTGATGCGGGTAACTTGTTATTTGCTTGATTGAGAGAGTCTTTAAACGCCTCAACCTGATCTAAATCGGGTGTAATACTTGGCAGCTCAGGCTCAATTCTTTTATCCAACGTCTATTCCTCTCTTTTGGGGTTTTCAGGCATTTTGCAGCTTAAACTAATTGGGTTGATTCTCCAACCAATTTAAGAGATAAGGTGCCGCGAGTAGCTGTATTGAGGGGGTTATAGGGTAATACCAGTCAGTGAGTTGCTTAAAGAAAAAATGCTTTTGCTAGAGTACGCGCACAAAAGGCTATTTTTGAAATCGCTAGCTAGGAAAGGAGAAGAAGACGCGCTGCGACACGTCTTCTCAACTCAAAATAGAGCACTTCACTAAGTTTTTAGTATCGTGTTGTTAGAATGCTACCTATTTTTTGTGCTTTAGGAGCTGGTCGAGTTTTTCTTCAACCCGCAAAACATCTTCTCTGGTTGCTAATACTTGCTCTGGCTTGCCTTCTTCCTCGTGCATTACCTGCATTGCATCGACAATAATACCAATAAAGAGGTTGAGCACGGCAAAGCTGGTGATAATAATAAACGGCACAAAGAACAACCAAGATTGTGGGAATAACTCCATAGTCGGGCGAACAATTCCCATTGACCAACTCTCTAGTGTCATTACCTGAAAGAGTGTGTAAGCGGACGCGCCAATAGAACCAAACCATTCCTGCATATTAGGATCTGGATGCTGGCCAAATAATTTTGTGGTGAGAACCGCAGACACATAAAATACAATACCAAGTACACCAATGACCGAAGCCATACCCGGTAGTGAGTGTCCTAGCGCACCAATAACTCTGCGCATCTGAGGGACGACAGAGAAAAGTCTTAAAACCCGTAAAATTCTGAATGCACGCAGCACCGACAAAGCACCGGTTGAGGGAGCCCATGAAATAGCGACAATCACAAAGTCAAAGATATTCCACCCAGACTTGAAAAACTTTACGCGATAAACAATCAGTTTTAGCGCCAGCTCAAGGGTAAAAATCAACAATATGACTAGGTCAATTTTATGCAGTAGCGCCGCATTGTCTTTGCCAAACTGGGTGGTTTCAAGTCCCAATGTCACAGCATTAAACAAAATTACCGCAATAAGAAAGTTCTGAAACGGTTTTGCTTCTACGAGCGCAGTCAGTTTTGACATTACATTGTTTGAAGGTGTCATGTGTGTAAAACGAATAACTAAATAGGTACGCCATAATGTAGGGCAAAACATGGTTTTTCAAGACTAAAATAACCAAAACACGATACAACTGCTCTAAAAGCCGTGGCAGTAGACTAAGTTACTTGTTTGGGGAGTGATTGAAATCTTGGTTTTATCAACTAATCCTCCGGCCCGAGTAGGGTATAGGTGAGGTGCTTACGCATATCTTTTAAAATCACCCCTTTTTTCAGCATGGCGGCGCTTAAACGTTTTTGCCATTTTAGGAGATCTGGTTTTGCAGCTTCCAATGTTTTTTCATTCTCAAATTGGAAAAAGAGTATTAATGAGCCGGGGAACAAGTGATATTCGACATCAAACCAGCATTGCACCATGCCGGGAATTTCAGCTAGAGCTTGTTCTTCAAGCTTGTCTGCAATGGTGAGTACCAAGGCTTGCTGTTTTTCTTGTACTTTTGAGAGCTTTTTCATAATGGAGTCCTGATATAGTGTTTTAGCCCAGCGCGCCATTATAACTAACCACTTTGAATTACAACAGCACAGATACTGATGCGATAACACATTTGCTATGCTGGTGGTACTAGGTATTTACCAATTGACGCTGAAAGTATCCTTTTAGAAAATCCAGCAGTAACCGCACTTTTTTAGAGTTAGTATTGCCTTCGGGGAACACGCCATAAACATGAATGTCAGGTAACGTATAGTCATCCATAATAGTAACGAGTGTGCCCGCATCAATTTTGGGGCGGGCATCGTAAATAGGAATACGACCAATGCCATGTCCTCCCTCTACAAAAGCCGTGCGAGCAGCGGCATTATTTGTGCTGATGTCTCCTTTCATCGTAATACTGTATGCGCGATTGCCTTTACTTAACGTGAGGGTACCTGAAGTGAGTTTGTAGATCACCCAGCGATGTTGATAAAGGTCGGTGGGGTGTTTTGGTGTGCCATATTTGCGCAAATATTCCGGCGACGCACATAAACAAGTTTTTAGTATTGAGAGCTTACTGGCTTGCAGTCCTGAGTCAGGAAGTGGTGCGCCACGAATAGCTAGGTCAATCCCTTCTTTGATGATATTCACGACTTCATCTGTGAGCATAATATCGAGCTGAATTTTTGGGTACCTAGCACTAAATTCATTCAGCGCAGGCACGATGGTTTGCAGGCCGACGTTAACCGGACACGTGAGTTTGATTAGACCAATTGGCTCTTTCTTTAAATTTTCTATTTGTTGGTTTGCGGCAAACGCTTGTTCGGCAATAACACGGCAGCGTTGATAATATTCGCTGCCAGCTTCAGTCAAAGAAATGGTGCGCGTGGAGCGGTTAAGTAGCTTTATACCCAATTGTGTTTCTAGCTTTTTGACATGGTAACTTACCACAGCACGGGATAAGTTAAGCTGTTTTGCTGCACCGCTTAATGTTCCTTGTTCAATAACTTGTGCAAATACCACCATACTTTTTAGCTGCTCAAAAGAGACGTTCATATTCGCTCCAACTCGCCTTGATAAACTAGATTGTATCAATTGTTTGAACAAAAAGTTAGCTTTTGTCTGCATTGTTAGATTGGGTTTTAGCTCATATCCTATTCTTTAGCGTTACCAGATGGTGGTAGCAAATCCAACTTGAGGGCAAAAGTAATGACAAAGAAAATATTGATGGTACTTACTTCACATGCAGAGTTAGGTGAGACAGGTGAGAAAACGGGATTTTGGATAGAAGAGTTTGCTGCGCCTTATTATGCTTTTATTGATGCAGGACTTGAGGTGACGATTGCTTCACCTAAAGGTGGTCAGCCACCAATCGATCCAAAAAGCCAAGAGGCTGATTTTCAAACTGAGAGTACTAAACGTTATTTCGATGACAAAGAGGCGCAAGCGCAGATAGCAAACACTCAAGTGCTTTCACACATGGATGCTGCACAGTTTGATGCCGTATTTTATCCCGGTGGTCACGGACCGCTGTGGGACCTTGCAACCAATAATCATTCAATTCAGTTAATTAACGCTTTTTTAGCAGCTAAAAAACCAGTCGGCGCGGTATGTCATGCTTCAGCAGTCTTGATGGATGTTATGACGGAGTCAGGCGATTATTTAGTCAAAGGTAAAGCAGTAGCGGGCTTTACCAATAGTGAGGAAGCTGCGGTAGGTCTGACAGAAGTGGTGCCATTTTTATTAGAAGATGAACTGGTAAAGCGCGGTGCTGATTTTCAAAAAGTCGATGATTGGAACACCTTTGCGGTGAGAGATGGTTTACTGTTTACAGGACAAAATCCAGCGAGCTCTGAACTTGTCGCCGAGAAAATGCTGACGTACCTAAACCTCTAATATTTAGTAAAAGGAGCCAATTATGAGCAATTCACTAAATCGAGCTCAAAACGCACAATCGAATCGCCGCATCACATTGGCGTCACGCCCGCATGGTGCACCAACGCAAGAAAATTTCAATTATGAAGAAGCGCAGATCCCAACGCTAAAAGAGGGGGAGGTGCTTCTTCGTACCGTCTTTTTGTCTTTAGATCCTTATATGCGTGGCCGTATGAGCGACGCAAAATCCTATGCTGATCCGGTAGCTATTGGCGAAGTGATGGTGGGTGGTACGGTATGCCGAGTTGAAAAATCAAATAACCCTAAATTTACCCAAGGTGACTGGGTACTCGCGATGAGTGGATGGCAAGACTATAGCGTTTCGGATGGCACTGGCTTACTTAAGTTAGATAGCAATTTACCCAACCCATCATACAGCTTGGGCGTTTTAGGAATGCCGGGGCTGACAGCTTACATGGGATTGCTGGATATAGGTCAACCTAAAGCAGGCGAAACGGTTGTCGTTGCAGCAGCAACAGGCGCTGTGGGGAGTCTTGTTGGACAAATTGCCAAACTACAGGGTTGCAAAGTCATTGGTATTGCTGGTGGCGAAGAAAAATGTCGCTATGCAGAAAGCGAGCTTGGTTTTGATAGATGCCTTGATCATCGTAGCGATGATCTCGCTGAGCAGTTAGCTCAGGCTTGCCCATCGGGTATCGACGTCTATTTTGAAAATGTGGGTGGCAAGGTGTTTGATGCGGTGTTGCCTCTTTTAAATCCAAGCGCTCGGATCCCATTGTGTGGACTTATTTCCCAATATAATGCGACAGACTTGCCATCTGGGCCTGATCGCCTGTCTTTGTTGATGGCGACTTTGCTAATTAAGCGGATAAAAATGCAAGGTTTTATCGTCTTTGATGACTACGGTCACCGTTTTGATGAGTTTAGTAAAGCAATGTTACCGTGGCTGCAAGACGGAAAAATTAAGTATAGAGAACACTTAATTGACGGAATGGCGAATACTGTTGAAGCGTTTATTGGTCTGCTTGAGGGTAAAAACTTTGGCAAACTTGTTGTGCGTTTAGGCCCTGATGAGCTGGTATAACGCTTAGTGAGTTTTAAGGCGTAACTTAATCAAATACGAATAAGTATATCCACAGAAATTACTTATCTACAGCTAAGCTTAAATGAGGAAAAACAAAATGTTAACTGTACACCACCTAAACGCGTCTCGCTCTACGCGGGTAATTTGGCTTTTAAACGAACTGGGTTTAACGTATGACATTGTCAGACACCAACGCGACCCCGACACGCATCTTGCACCGGATAGTCTTAAAGCGATCCACCCGCTCGGAAAAGCGCCTGTACTGGTGGATAACGAACATACTTTATGTGAATCAGGCGCAATAATGGAATATATTTTAGATAAATCTGAGTCTAATCAAATGAGACCCGAGCATGGGACACCTGCATACTACAAGTACTTGGAGTGGACACACTTTGCTGAGGGGTCTTTGGCGTTACCAGTGATTGCATCAGTAGTGATGAAAATGGAACAGCGTCAAGGAGATCAAGCCATGGACTCGTACATCAATAAAGAGATTGATGTTGATTTCTCGTACATTGATGTCACCTTGGCAGAGCAAGCGTTTTTTGCAGGTGAGGAGTTTTCTGCGGCTGACATTATGATGACGGTGATGTTAGATATTGCAGATAATATAGGGTTAATTAGCACGCGAAAAAATATTAAAGCATATCTTAGTAAGATCCATGACCGAGCAGCTTATAAAGCAGCACGGGAACAAGGGTAAAAGTGAGATACCACGGTATCTTCTTAGTTGTTATTTTAATGTAAGGTTTTCTTCATTTAAATGAAACAGGGGGTGGCTATTTTTAGCATGCACAACAACGTGCTTAAAAATTAATATAATAAGGAAATATCCAATGAAGAAAGCTATTTTACTTCCCCTGTTGCTTTTAGCCGGTACCGCACAAGCAAAATTTGTTACTTGCACTGATGAAATTGATAGTATTTATATGCACAGTGATGGTGTTGCTTGGATAACACCAGAGCGACATGAAACTATCGAGCTAAAGCCAACACATCCTGATTACTATAAAAACCTAGGTATCTTGTATTCAGCAATGAAACTTGGGAAAACAGTGGTTTATACATCAGATAATGGCGAAGAAAATACCAACAAGTGTCATGATACTGATGAAACTTTATTTCCATTATTTAATATACTAAGAGTATATTAAACCTGGTTGTTGCTCATTTTAAAGTTTTACTTTTGGTGATAAATCGATGCCCTAATAGCTTGGGTTTTCAAACGTTTTACTTATAGTGCAACGCAAGATGTTTTTTTAAAGTGCTAGGGCTATAACCCCAGCACTTTTTATCTATAAAAATAGCTAACCGGACTATTTTAATCTATCCATTAAATACACATATTCAAGACTCTTAACCATGGCGCGTTGTTCATTATTAGCAGCACCAGCATGGCCTCCTTCTATATTTTCAAAGTAAAGTACGTCGAATCCCATATCTTTCATCTTGGCAACCATTTTTCTAGCGTGACCTGGGTGTACGCGGTCATCTCTGGTTGAAGTAGTGAAGAATACTTTAGGGTATTGCTTATCTTTACTGAGATTGTGATAAGGAGAATAAGTCTTAATGTATTCCCACTGCTCAGGTTGATCCGGATCGCCGTACTCACCCATCCAGCTTGCGCCAGCTAAAAGTTTGTTAAAGCGCTTCATGTCGAGAAGAGGGACCTGGCATATCACAGCATTGTATAAATCTGGTCGACGTGTAAATGCAGCACCCATTAATAGTCCACCATTGCTTCCGCCCTGAATGCCAAGGTGTTGTGGCTGAGTAACCTTATCTGCGATAAGCTGCTCGGCAACGGCTTCAAAGTCTTCATAGGATTTATGACGGTTTTCTTTTAACGCAGCTTGATGCCAACGAGGGCCATATTCTCCACCGCCTCGGATGTTAGCAAGCACAAATACACCACCTTGCTCTAGCCAGTTTTTGCCGATACTAGCGGAATAGAAAGGTTGCATTGATACCTCAAACCCACCATAAGCATATAATAATGTAGGGTTTTTACCATCAAGCTTTAGTGATTTTTTGTGGACAATAAAATAAGGTATTTTTGTACCATCTTTTGACGTTGCAAACTTTTGTTGCGTAACGAACTTACTTGAATCAAAGTGTGACGGGTTACCTTTGAGTTTGGTGATTTCTAATGACTGGCCATTCACGAGGTACAAACTGGCTGGCGAGAGAAAGTCAGAATAGTTCACAAAGAAATCATCTCTGTCTGGATCGGTATCGAAGACAGACAGTGAGCCTGTTTCAGGGAAATTAACTTGGTCAACTTGCCACTGGCCATTTGCTTTAGGAACGTAGCGGAACACTTTATTTTTCACATCATCCAAGACCGTCACAAGAATGGCGGACTTAGTGAAATCAAGCGATTCAATCGAGCGTGTTGCTGTTGGTTTGATCAGGCTGGTAAATTTGATGTCTTCTTTTTTGATGTCATCAATGTTGGCGTAGATCACCTCAGCTTGTTCAAATCCTTTCCATGACGACTTCAATTGCACGAAGAATTTACCGTTATTTAAACCTAAGAAGTCTGAATCTTCGGGAATGGGAAGCTTTAGTTTGTTACCATTATTAACCTGATAGATATTTCTTGTATAAAAGCTCGTCGCTTCATACAGCATGTGATACGACGCGTCGTTGTCATAAATTGTCAAGCCACCTACGCTAATTGCGCTTGGTTTTGCTTCCAACACTGTCTTAGCGTCCTTAAGGGGCGTTCCTCGTTGCCAAATTTTGACGATTCTTGGATAGCCAGAGTCAGTCATTGAGCCTTCGCCAAAGTCGGTGCCTACAAAGACCGAGTTGTCATCATAAAAAGAAATGGTGTTTTTTGCTTCGGGTAGATAAAAGCCGTCTTTAACAAATGACTTAGATGGAATATCAAACTCTCTGACAACCGTTGCATCTGCACCACCGCGCGATAAACGTACTAAACAGCGCTCGTATTTGGGGTAGTGGCATGTGATCCCACTGTATACCCAGTTCTCGCCTTCGGCTTTAGCAAGTGCATCAAGATCTAGGATTGTCTCCCATTTTGGATTATCTTTTTTGTATTCCTCTGAGGTTGTTCTTCGATAAATCCCTCTGACATGATCTGCATCTTTCCAGAAATTGTAGTAATAACCCGCTCGTTCAGTAGCGTATGGGATGCGAGACTGATCATTTAAAATATCTAATGTATTTTGATAAATGTTCTGATACGCAGGACTACTTTGGAGATACTTTAGAGATACCTCATTTTGTTTGCTGACCCACTCAAGTGGTTTTTCACCTTCGACCTCTTCAAGCCAAAGGTAAGGATCCGACTGTGTTGCCATTGATTTACCCGAGATTGCTGATAATGCGCAAAGTGCAGTAGCTGCAGCGATGTGTTTCTTCAAAATGATGTTCCTACATTCACTTAATTTCGTCCTTTTTATCATTTGATGGCAAAAATAGGAATGTAATATTATCAAAAAAGTTACATCGGTTTACATAGTTTTACGTAGGGCGCATAAAGCGATCAGCTTTATCAGCAGTATTTGATAGCTTGAAAGATTGGAAAGTGGGATTTTTTGAATGAAAGGTAAACGAAAGCTACACAATAGCGTGGCATTCGTTTACCTTAAAATGGGTGTTTTATCTAAAAAGTCAGATTAATTGCGGCCTCTGAAATCTTTTAAAACATGATCGTTAGGATCTAGCTGCTGATTTTCAACCCACTCTAGCCATTGCTGCAATGAAATAGAAAGCTGCATTGAGTAATCCAAAGAGATCCATTCTTTCTTGTCCGGCGCAAAGTCATAATGAGGCTGAGCTAGGCTTTTACCATCGACACGAATATTAAAGGATTCACCTGCACCCGTATTGGCGAAGTACAGGCTATCGATTTGTGCGAAGTTAATACCATCATGGATTTCACCTGTGTCGCCACCTCTATCTTTACCCAATGTGTCGCTGTTTATAAGCGGTACCGCACATTCAGGCGTTTGCTCTCCAAACTGTGAGATCATCAGTGGTGTATTACGCTTACTATCAGGTAAAGAAGCGGTGCCATGGCAAGACATACAAGAGCTGTTGGTGTTATCGGCAGGACCATTCAAGCGATTGTTACAACCAAGGTGTCCAACTTGGCGTGTCATAGCACTGCCACTATACTTGTTAAGTTCATCAACTAAAGACCAGTTTATCACTGCTTCTGAAAAGCCATTCTCTCTTGGATTCACTGGTGTATTAAACGCTAAGTGGCCTTTTGCAGGCGTATCGTTACCCCACATTAGCCCTAGCCATGTCATCTTCTCCCATGGGTTTTTGACTTTTGCCTTGCGTTGCCCGTCCGCCACAAAGGTGCCGTATACCCAGCCTGTATCTTTTGCTCTGTCGTCTCTGACGGCGACATCAAATTGAAGCAGTTTTACGTCATCCCAAGCCTGACTGTTACGCTTACATTGCTTACTTTCTTCAATAAAGTTACATTCCTTGCGCTCGTTACCATCTTTATCTTTGCTTCCTGGTGCTACTTTACATTCACAGTAAGCGGGGTCTGAGATATTGGCATTCCAGCTTGGTAATCCTGCTAACACAGGTATTTGAGCGATAGTTGAAGTATTAAATAATGGCTTAATAATGACGGCACCTTCGTGGAATCGTACGCCTTTTTTTGGTAATTTAGCTGTGCCATCTTCTTGCCACACTTCGCCTAAAGTGTATGCTGCTGTAGCATTATAAAAGCCGACAGCCCACATGGTCGAGGCATCTGTACCCGAGCTATCTTGCACCGAAAAAGTGACTGGAGCTTCACGTGTTAAGCCCCTAATGTACTCCCGCCCTGAAAGTGGATCGTAAGTTTGAAATGGAATGTGGAACCAAGGTCTATATTTATTTTCACAAGTATCAAAGTCCCTTGAAGCAACTCTTCCTTTGCCCGCAATATTTCCTTCAAGGCCATAGGCATAAACAAGCTTTATGTATTCTTTGGCAAGCTTGCTTTTTTCTCGTTGTGAGGTACTTTCATCGAATAGTGCATCAAACTTGGCATCATACCAAGGCTGATTTTTCTTCGGTTCAATAACAAGCTCTCGTGGGTATTTATCTGAGAGTGCGAATATTCCTTCATCCCATAGCGTTGTTGGTACATTAGAAATAGTTTGGCCTTCCCACATTTTTGTGAATTTGGGGTTAGGGTCTTGCCAATAGCTAGGGTATGTTTGGGTACAGGTATTTAGCTCTGTATATTGACCTTTATACATTGATTGTTTGTACCAAGGTTCAGCTTTCGCTGTTACAGAATATGACGCGAGTGCAGACAATACTAGTGCAGCCGCCTTTACTGTTGATGAGTTACTGATGTTCATTATATTCCCTTTTGTTACTTGATACGCAAACAGAAGGCGTTCGCCACGCCAGTCAGAGCGAATAGTAATTGCATTAGTGCTTAAACCAATTTGAAGGGGGGAAGTACCATACTCGCTTGGCTAACGGCTTAATTTATAAAAATTAAGTTATAATATTTGCCCTACCAACATGAATGGGTAGTTCTGCCGCAGCGAGCCATGGCACAGCGTGGCTTCCCCGCATCAAAAAAGCTCATTTGCTCAATTTAATTGCTATAAGCTGAGCTTGTCTGTAGTTATCATCGGTGACAGAAATGAGTTTTGTTGATATTACTCGAGTAAATTGTAGTGCTGAGTGAAACACTTTGGTATTACACGAGATTACGTTAGATTACACTTTGCTTTTGCGGTATTGAGTTTTTATACCGTTACAGAGGGCTTGCCCACAGCAAGTGGGCAAACTGATAAGCGGATTAATCGTTGAATACAGCAAGGTAAGTTTCGTACACGAGAGACTTATTTGCGGAAATCGCAACGTTTATCTTAGTACCATCTCCTTCATCTACAATCAATTTTCCTGAAGTATCTTGCTCTTCATTCATGGCTTGCTCGATGCGGATCGCAAAGGGCTGAGTTGAAACAATATCTGGGTTGGTAATAACGCAAGCGGCAAGAGGATCCCAAAAAGATAAGAAGCTGCCGATCCCTTCTTTGTTGTCAGGATAGTCAAGTACTTCAGATAAGAATTGGGCTTGCGGCGACTGAATACGCTTGAGTTGTGTCACAAAGTCATTGTCAATTGGTACATCCTGTGTTGCATTTAATGCAACCAAAGTGACAGGGATCCCAGAGTCAATAACCTCTTGTGCACCGAGCGGGTCGATAAAAATATTCCATTCAGCCACGGCATTTGAATAGTAAGGGTTGTCGCCCAAAGTATCGAGTATGTTACCACTTGCGCCAGGCGTGATGTACTCATCAGTAAGGTTTCCGCCCATCATGACTATTTGCTCTATGGCGTTGAAAATACCTGTTTGTAACTGTTTATCAGTTTTGGCTGCTTGGAATAGTTGCCCAAAGTTTGTTCCACCTCCAATGGATAATACAGTCACCTTATCTGATGTGGACAAAAAGTAGTCGGTTAACCATGCTTGTGCCTCATATATATTTGCTTGCCTATTTTCTTGGGGGAATGTGGCTTGGTAATGGCTATCAGCACCTTGTCTGACATTGGCAGGGAAAACATTACTATATCGCAGTGGTGCATTCGCACCTTTTAGAATCGGAAGCTTTTGCGTTTCATCGCTATACAAGGTCAAAAAGTTAGCTAAATTTTCCACCCCTTTAGACAAGTGAGCGGCGCCACAGCCGGTAACGCTGATAGCTAATACTTCTATTTGTGGATGTTGTAGTAGGTAAGCTAATGCCATGTAATCATCAAAGTCCATGTCGGTATCAATGATAACTTTTGTTAATTTGCTCATTTTCATTTCCTGTCTAACTGAGTGAGTTAGGAATATAGAAAATAAACAGCAGTAAAGATATTACAGTGAGTTACATAGCATTACACCTATGTTTGCCTGTTACAGCAGCTCTTGTTAATTAATTATCTTAATTTCTGCGTTGCTAATTTTATAGGTAGTTCGTGTATTTTAACGAGTGCTCGTGTTTGCTAGTCAGAAGCAATACTTGAAATCTTTTAATAGTCATCAAAATAGCAATCAGCCGTTGTTGTTATATCACTCATCAATAAATACACTGAGCAATATTGCTAAAGGGGGGCTAAAGGATGCTCAGTGTGCGTTTATTTATATTAGTCGTGGCTATTTTACTTTCTGGATGTACTGTTGCTAGCCAAACTTTAACACCTAATCAGTGGCGATATGCAACGGATCCACATGGTAGCCAGGCTACATATGATGAAGGATTAGTACAAAATGGTGTGGTCTCGGTGCACTTTACTCGGGTTCCTCGTGTTGATAAAGCGAACAATTCTTGGGTGGAGTTGATATACGATCTACCCCAACAGTTAACCCCCGCATTTATTGTTACCCTTGCCTATAAAAGTGATAAAGCCGTCATTGTTAAACTCTCACAACAAGAGTATGGGGGGCTGGGCGATAAAAGCTACGCCCATTACCAAAGCGTATTGCCAGCCTCAAATTCTTGGCAGGTTGTTCGGCTTTCTCTAAGTGATTTTGAAAGGCCGAGTTGGACGCCTGAGTGGTCCAAAGATAAAGGGATTGTACTTGAGCATATTTCCGCGCTTTATTTTGTGCCTGATCTCAAGGACGCAACTGGTGGAGAGGCGACGCTTAGTGTTAATCGTCTAGAGATAGAGTAGTTGCGCTTGACGAATATCTCAGTGAAGTAAAACTGAGTTGTTAAGGGTTATAGCGAGCTTAATTTAAACCAGTGCTGCTGCGTTTAACGTAAAGCGCTTCTCTTTGAATTCTTTTTTATTGATTAGCTCGGTCTCATACTGTTTTTTAGTACAAAGATGAATGAGTATGATACAAGACAGCTCCCTGGTACGAACAAATTATCAAGCGTTTCAACTTTACTCCCACAGATGTGAAATTCTGACTAAACTTAAGTAACTCAGTCAATAGTGAGTTTGTATTGTTATGTCTAGCCACAACTATATCGTGGGCACCAGCGTACTGTTCGCATCGCTCAATTGCACGGGATTATCGGCGAGTGAGGAGGACTTGTTTTCATTGTCACTCGACCAGCTTTTAGAGGTAAAAGTTGAGGCAAGAAAAGTCACTGAGAGTTTACAGCGCACGCCAATTTCAGTGTCGGTTTTATCACAGCAGCAAATTCAACAGCGCAATATCACAGATTTATTGAGCGCGAGTTATTTCATTCCCAACGTTGATGTGACAACGACTGGAGAAAATTCAGGCTGCACCCATTGTGCAAATATTACCATACGAGGGGTGGGTCAGGTTGATCCGATACCTACAACGGACCCCAGTGTTGGCATATATGTTGATGGTGTTTATCTTGCTCGCTCCGCAGGCAGTATGTCGCGATTTTTAGATATGGAACAAATTGAAATACTGCGGGGGCCTCAGGGGACACTTTTTGGTAAAAATACGATAGGCGGTGCTGTTAATATTCGTACCAGCCCTGTAGTGGATGAAACCATCTTTAAAACCTCACTAACGCTTGGAGATTTTGACCGTCGAGACCTAACCATGGTGGTTAATCAACCGCTCTCAGACCACATTGCGATAAGAGTGGCAATGGCAAAATATGACAAAGATGGCTTTGTTCGTCGTGTTAATGGTAGTCAAGAAGGAGGCGAAGATGATTTTAGTTTGTCAGCTAAGCTACATTATCAGGCAAGCGATGACTTAAGTTTTCGCTGGCAGTATAGCCGTCAAACACAGAGCCGGGGGAGTGCACCTTCTATACTTGCTGCCAAAAATGATGATGCGATTTTAATCCAGCTTTACAATATATTCGCAGAACTTGGTGGTGGGGTGGAGCCAATTGAGCCGCTACAAGTTTTTGATGATAAGTATCTTAGTGCCTCAGAGCAAAGTAACAGTAACAGCTTTAGGCACACAGGAATTTCGCTACAGGCTGATTATCGGCTAACTGATGCGATGTCACTCAAATCCATTACCGCTTACCGGTCGCTAGATGCCTTTTATAGCCGAGACTTCGACAACAACCCTGTTAATATTGGCGTCACTCAAGACTGGCAATGGCAAAACCAACGTAGTCAAGAGTTTAATCTAACTGCACAGTTTGACGATTATGATTGGTTACTTGGTGTCTATTATTTTGATGAAAATATCAGTTATCGTGCAGACTTTAACTTTTTTGACGGATTATTTCAGGCGCTTGAAGCTATTCCGACACCGATTGATGGCTCACCTTTATCTGCACCAACCGATATTGGCGGTGCGGGTAACCCATTAAATGCTGCATTTGATTTCCACAATCGCTTTTTAAATGAAATTGAAAATACTAGCTATGCCATATTTGGTCATATGAATTATCACTTTTCACCAACTTGGTCAGGCATTGTAGGTGCAAGGTATACCCGTGAAGATAAACGCCAAGAGGTGACAGGGTTAGCCTTAGAGGCGGACGTGCTGCTTTTATCTCGCACTAACCAGAGTGAAGCTGGAGCTGTGACACCAAGTTGGAAAGTGTTTTCCCCTATGCTTGGCCTTCAATATCAACCCAATGAGCATGCAATGTTTTATTTAACGGGATCAAGAGGGTTTAAGTCCGGTGGTTTTAATGGCTTACCCAGTTCAGCTGCGGCAATCCGACCTTTTGAACCAGAGCATTTAACCGCGTATGAATCGGGCCTGCGTTCGCAGTGGCTTGATAACCGTTTGCGGATTAATATTTCCGCTTTCTACTTGCAACATAAAGACATGCAGTTGAGGGGAGGGGAGTCGACTCAAGAAGGAGTCGAAATATTTATTGATAATGTAGGTAAGACCAAGACGAGAGGGGTTGAGTGGGAGTTTGAAGGGTTACTTGATGACGATGTTGGTGCCTCTATCTCAGGCGCTTTTACCCGCTCTGAATTTGTAGATGTGGGCAATGCCACTCAAGTTACACTCGATAGTACCCCCATCCGTACACCCAAGTGGTCATTAACGAGTAGTATTTGGAAAAATTGGTATCTAGGTGGGAATAAGCGACTACATACTCGATTGGATTGGAGCTACCGCAGTAAAATGTATACAGATGTCTTTAATTCTCCCTTTGCACAAACTGACCACTTAAGGTTGCTAAGTGCAAGAGTTCAATTGGACTTCAGTGAGCATCTAAGTATTAGTGTACATGCTAATAATCTAACCGACGAATATCACTTTATTGGCGCTAATGATTTTCGTGAAGTATTTGGTATTGCGGAGTATTGGCTAGCACCACCAAGAGAAGTAGGCGTGACCATGACGCTTAATTTTTAAGTGCTAAAGAACAGGCGTCATAAAAATAAGTTGTTTATTGTAAAGTGAGCGTTGGGTGTGCTTCTTGGTGTCATTACAGTGTTTGGCTTTGGAGTGACCGCCTGATCTGGGTAGCGTACTTCAGTTTGAGATAATAAATATCGACCCCCTGCTATCAGCCTGTTTTAATGATGGGTTTAATCCACGTATCATAACTGTTATCCTGCGCGGCAACTATGGTAGTTGAGATAGAGCAAATGATTAACGATAACGATGTCATAGAAACTTTAGAAGAGCTTGAAGCATTTTTATTGCTCATTGATAACGGTGGGTTGGGTCTTCAAAATGTTGCAGGGGTAGCATTGGCGACTAACAATAGTGATGGCAGGCCGTTTGTTGCTGTTCTTGATGATAATCACCAGCTGCTATTGGGTCGCTGGGTATCTCAAGCTGTGTATGAAAATGGTAAAGATTTGGTACGTTATGGGCCAAAAAAAGCCCATTAACTACTTCAAAGCAACTTCAAAGTGGGTTTTCAGTTTTGTTAGCCCACGATTTGCCGTCCATTAGGTGGCTCGCTAGTGTGCTATGGAAGCTATGATGCAAGCCACGTCCAGTAATGTGGTCTCTATGTGGTTATTGTTCATTCTCAATATACACTGAGTCACTCGCCATAAGTTCTATTGCGACTATTTCAGAGCGGTTCATTGTTAACTTATAACGCTCAAGCTGGATCCCTTTTGATGATTGAAAACGCATCACTAAGTTTATCTGATAGCGTCGCTCTACCGACTTCTTCGATACCTTTTTGCCATCTAGGTTATATAACTTACCAGCGCCTTTTTTTAAGTAGCGCGAGAAAGCGCTCATATTGAACGTAATACGCTGTTGTACCTCTTCATAACCTGGGAGGAACTTGTCAATTTGCACTTGGTTTTTGCAGCAAAAGTGCATGAGGTGTGCCGCTTGTTTATTTTGTTGACGACGTTTTTTTTAGTAGCTTATCGACATCTTGAGGTAAATCTTTTTTACGGATATGTTCAAGCCAAATCGTTTGTGTACAAACGATTGCATCCGTAACGGAGTTTTTAAACTTATTGCGCCATTTAGGCCGACCACGTTGAATATAACGCCATGCCCATTGCGTTAAATCCTCTTTGAATGTTTCTCTAAGGCCATAGATCACCCCAAGTAACGCGATAAGCGCCACTGTAACTTCTTGGAAGTTAGAGCGAGCATTGAGTACGATAAACATCACAAATGCCATGATTATTCCTGTGACAACCCCTCGCACTAGGCGCTTTAGGTTGGTACTTAAGTCTATCGTTTGTTTATTAAAAACCACGCCATATTCGATTAGGCGCTCGAGTAACTTCATTTTGTTGGTAATGCGGTTTGGATCGCTTAGTGTAACTTGGGAGTTATAGCGTTGCTCCTCGCGATATTGGCTTTCACGTTGACAAAACTGCGTAATGACACTGCGCTCTTGACTAAAGTCGCTGGATTTTGGACCGGTTGACAGCAGTTTCAAAAAAGCCTGCTCTGTATGCCAGCTTAAGTAGTTATCGGCATTTTGATAATAAGGTTGTAGTTTATTGTCTGGTGGTGTGTAGCGCCTTAGTTTCTTCAGCAAACGCTCGGTTTCTACAACCAATAACTGTGCGGCTGGATAAAACTCATCGGCTTCTTTTAGCTTCAGTGTCTGCTTTACATCAGCATCTAATGCAATACGGATCTGATAGCAGAATAAATTTAAGTTGACTCGATAATCTGTTTTCTGACCTTTACTTTGACTGATAAAACGGCTTCGCACCAAGGGTAGATGAAGTTGTTCTGAGTAATAGGCGCTGTGGCTTTTGATGTTGGCATTAAAGTATTCGATTTCATTTAGGGTGCTGCTATTGATCCCCATATCAGTTGGGATCGAAAAATACAGGTCGAGTTGATTTGTCTCTTTGGGAAGAAGTTGATAATTAATTTTAAAAGATAGGCTTTCGTCTTGGCTTAGTTTAGCTCTACTCACTCGGGTATGATACCTCCTTGATTGGTATGTTTAGAGTATAACATACTTAACTCTAAACTTGCATGCTGATACTTGTAACATGTTGTTTTTAAATTGGATTTAGCTTTTTGGTGGGGGGCTTTGATATTACGTCCAGCCAACGCACTGGCACCAATACTCTGTCGGCAAGGTGAACTTGCGCATCAATTGCTCATTGTTGGGAATAAACTTACCTTGCCTACAGGAAGTGGGCACCTTAGCTAGAGCTGGATGTGGGGGCGGTGTTATCCCCAAAATTGTCTGGCTAGATAAGAGTATAACTTAATTTATTCATTAAAAACAATTGGTTATCTCATTTCTTGTTCCAGCTTCAGGTTAAGTAAATTAACCTGAACTTGGCATAAAAATTTGCTCTCTAGCTGCTGTTATCCCCTAATACAGCGTTAAATTTATCTGTCATGGACGCACAAATTTGCCTTATATTGAGAAATGGCTTGCAGTTAGAGTGGTATTACGCTTTGAAGTGTAGGTGTGTTATACCAATTTGACTTAATACTTGCTCAATTTGAAGGAGTAAATCTGACGCCAACAGCGTTAAAAATTTCTCA
>NZ_RCSQ01000207.1:0-16939 GCF_004103255.1 Pseudoalteromonas sp. PS5 | reverse complement strand
TAGCAAGAGAATAAACCGCTAAAAAAGTCCTAGTGACACATCTGTGTCCCCTTCGTCTAGAGGCCTAGGACACCGCCCTTTCACGGCGGTAACAGGGGTTCGAATCCCCTAGGGGACGCCACTTACTTCGGTAAGTAACTCGGTTAGCGAGAGAATAAACTGCTAAAAAAGTCCTAGTGACACAGAAAATGCAAATTAATAATTTGCAAAGCAATTTCTGCGTCCCCTTCGTCTAGAGGCCTAGGACACCGCCCTTTCACGGCGGTAACAGGGGTTCGAATCCCCTAGGGGACGCCATTTCTTATTTTCTCCATACATCATATCTCATTAATAATTCTCAATATCAGTCGTTATATTGCCTAACAAGATTAATCTGCTAATTTCTATATTAACTTTCTGCTGTGTGTTTAATAGCCAAAATAGTGATATCCATGATCTTGATCAGTTTCTGATGCTGTTCTTCACGACGTCTTAGAAAGTAATAATTTATTATTGCCTTTTTATAGAGAGTGCACAATGAGCAAAGGTAGAGCTGATTACACTGGTAAAGAGAGAGATTATCCAAGTTCTTATAACTTACTTTCGACAACAAATGTCAAAGGACAAATTAAGTATGCAAATGCGCAATTTTGCGAAGTTGCAGGGTTTTCTCTAGATGAATTAAAAGGTAAGCCACATAATCTCGTAAGACACCCAACTATGCCAAAAGTGGCGTTTAAAAACTTGTGGGATTATATTGAAGCAGGTAAACCATGGATGGGGATGGTAAAAAATCGCTGCAAAAATGGTGATCATTATTGGGTTAATGCTTTTGTTACGCCTATAAAAGACAAGTCAGGTAATACTGTAGAGTACCAGTCAGTGCGGACTAAGCCTAATAAAGAGGTAGTTAACCGAGCAGAGCGAATATACTCAGATTTGCACGGTGGTGCTCCATTAAGTAAGTTCACTCGTGCATCTTGGTCGCTATCTGCACAAATGATGGCAATTATCATCATTTTTTATGTCCTAACTATGGTTATCTCAAGCTTTGCTACTCCGTGGAATTACATTGCCGAAACGATTCTGACCTGTATTGTCTTATTTATTACGTATTCACGCCTTGCTCCTGTACGCGAATTAAGTAAAAAAGCCAAAAAGGTGTATGACAACCCGCTAATGCAAAAGGTATATCTAAATAAAGTTAACGATGTTGCTGCTATTGAGCTGGCATTAATTGCTCGAGAATCTGAGCTTAGAGCTGTTCTTGGGCGTGTCAAAGATGCGAGCTCAACGGTGTCAGAGTATGCTACGAAAACCATGCAAGAGTGTAAAAGCAGTGTAGATATTTTAAATCAGCAACAAGCGCAGACAGGATCTCTTGCCACAGCTATAAATCAGATGTCGGTCTCTATCAGTGATATTGCATCAAATACAAACAATGCTGCAAAACAGTCTGAAGCGGCACTTGAGTCTGTAGTAAGTGGGCACAAGGCGGTTGACGATAATATGCAGAATAATTATTCGCTATCAGAAGAATTGTCACAGACGCAAAAAGATATTGAGGACCTAAATGCTCAGAGCGTTAATATAGAAGGCGTGGTTGATGTGATTAGAGGGATTTCAGAGCAGACCAACCTATTGGCTTTAAATGCCGCCATTGAGGCAGCTAGAGCAGGGGAGCAGGGGCGAGGGTTTGCCGTCGTTGCTGATGAAGTACGGGCACTTGCGCAGCGGACACAGGATTCTACAACAGAGATAAATGGGATTATCGCAGATCTTAGGCTTCGTGCGGAAAGGGCCGTTGCAGCGATTCAAAGTGGTGTTGCGCGCTCTTCGGAATGTGTTTCTAAAGCTGAAGGGACAAAGTCGAGCTTGGAGACGATCAATACTATCGTTAATGAGATTTCGAGTCTTAACTATCAAATTGCTACTTCAACAGAAGAAATGTCAAGCGTATCAAATGAGTTAAATGTGAATGCAGTGACGATTTCAGGTCTTGCTGATGAATCAATGCAAAGCGCACGCAAAACGCACGAAACCATGAAAAATACAGAGCAAGCACTTGATAATCAGGAGGCCTTGGTTGATCAGTTTATTCGCAAGTTAAACAGCAGCCGTGATTAAACCTAGAGTATCTGGGGTGAATTAGTGTTCATTTGATGACTTTTTAGTATTTATGATACTTTGTTTCTTTGAAGTACCTATTATGAAAATAGGTACTTCAGCAGTAACGGGATTATCGAGATGATTTCCCGCCACATATAGATCATTGAATTAAAAAAGTATATTAAATTTGATAACCACCGTTTATCCCTTTAACTGCATAAGCAACAGCATCGTGGGCATGAAGTGACTCGTAATGGTTAATTTTTATATAAAAGTCAGCTAATTGTTGTTGGTTGAAAAGTGCTTTAAGTTTTCGTGCAGCATCCTCACAAAACATAAGGTTTTGTCCATTTAGACGAGCAAATTCTTGTTCATCCTCACGTTTTACAGCGGCTTGAACTGGTGTTTTTAATTCATTCTCGACTAATTCAATTAAGTCTAAGATCTCAAACTCATCGATATGCTCGCCGAGGCGAATTTTAATATTTGCAATGGAGCGCTGAGAATGAGGAGTAGCAACAATACCTTCTGTGCTACCAAGCCATTTATGAACGCTATGAAAATCTAATTCGGTACCGTCAAATGCTTGTTGAAAGGCATCTTGTATTAACTGGCGTGATAGTGCCGCAGAGCAAGGGCAGGTAGATGAATAGGTTATGTCTAAAGCGAGTTCAAGTGTGTAAACACCATTTCGTAATGTCGCATCTAGCTTTATTGGATACGATTTCCAGCCCATTTTTTTACTTAAAAGTGAAGGGCGCCTAATTGGCAACTCAAAGTGAAAAAGTACTTTTGCACTTGTGCTCAGTTCATTATGGGTACTTAAAAAGTTGTCTAATAACTGCTTTAAGGTATTAGGCGTTAATATTTTCTCACAGGAGAGTGAGTCGAGAGCAAGGAAAAGGCGTGACATGTGAATGCCTTTGGCATCCTCTTTTTGCAAATCAACAAAAGCATCTGCTTTTGCTGTTACGGTGACTTGGCCCAGCCCCTTAACTTCAATAACTAAAGGTAGCTCTATGTTGCCCATGCCTACCCAGTCTAAAGTTCCGGTTTGTAACGCACTTGCACTATGTGCAATGTCTGGCATGTTATTTTGCATAGAGGCTCTCTTTTCTAAGACTTAAAAAACGCGCATATTACACCAAATCACATAAAGTTGGGATGATGAGTGCAAATCTATCTGTATTAAATTAAACAATTTGTGCATTTAGTGATACAGGTTTTTATTTGTGCTCGTAGAATCCAATGATTATAGGTAATACTGTGCTCAGCAATATCTGTGCTCGCTTATTACTAGGGCTTTTGTATAATATTTACTTTGCGGTCTAAATTGTGCGATGGTCAGGCTATAAGCAGTGAAATACTCTTGTTCTGATCAGTATTTAATAAGTGGTGATGTAATAATATGGCAGAAAATTCGTTTGGCTCATGGGCTCGAATTTTATCAAACTTGGTAGAAAAGTATGGTAACAAACGTGCATTTGCAATTGCTTATGTATTTACGTTATTTGTTGCCGTGATCCTGTCTTGTATGTTTTATTACGTTGCACTTGGAGTGGTGGAAATAGCTGATATATCAGCGTTACTTTTTCTAACCGCCGTCATTTCACCCGCTCTGATCATGATGTCAGTTGCCGCAATGAGAGAAGTTCAGTCTTCAAAAGCGTATCTTGAATCAGCCACACAGCAAGAAAAAATGCTGAATCAAACATTGAAGGACAATATTAATCGGCTGAATAGTGAAATCGATGAAAGGAAACTAGCCCTGCACGCAAAGCATAGGGCTATTGATGAATTAAGAAAAGAAATTGCGGAGCGCAAAAAGACGCAATTAGAGCTAGCTCAGCAAGGTATGTTATTGCGAAACATCGTCGACTCATCTCCTGATTTGTTTTACTACCGAGATGAAAATGGTGTGTTTGCCGGCTGCAATAAGATGTTTGAATTGGTAATGGGGAAGAGCAGTGAAGAGCTTATTGGCAAATCTGTAGAGCAAATTTATCCCACTCAGTATTTACCCAAAGTTTTAGAAACGGATGAACAGGTCGCAAACACCCAGCAGCCGTTAACTCTGGATGTCGAATACCCAGTTAAGGGTGAACAGCGCTGGTTTGAAATGCGTAAGTTACCGTTTATTAATGATAAAGGTGAGTATATCGGCTTATTAGCATTTGGACGGGATATTACTAGCCGAAAAGAAGCGGAGCAGGCACTTGAAACTGCATATAAAGACAAAGGTAAGTTCATCGCAACACTCAGTCATGAGCTAAGAACACCACTAAACGGTATCGTCGGTTTGACTCGCATGATGTTAGATACAGAGCTGACCGCGCAGCAGAAGAGTTGGTGTAATACAGTGTTCTCAAGTGCTGAGACGCTGGGGAATATATTTAACGACATTATAGACCTAGACAAAATCGACCGAGAACAGCTAGACATTGCGACAGATAGTATAAACGTCTCAGACTTTATCAATGATGTTGTAAACTTTGCTGGCTTAATAGCCGAGCAGAAAGGGCTTGAGTTTACAATTAACCGCTCTGGTATTTTAGATGTATATGCTTTACTTGATCCAACTCGACTTCGCCAAGTATTGTGGAATCTAATCAATAATGCGGTGAAGTTCACGCACAGAGGTAGTGTCACGTTAGAGTGTCGACGTGAGAATCGTAGTGATGGCCCGTGGCTGTCCATTAGCGTTATTGATACTGGAATGGGAATACCCGAAGAGCAGTTAGAACGAATTTTTGAAATGTACTATAAAGCGCCCGATGCGTCTGGCAGTAATGCGATAGGCTCTGGTATAGGGTTAGCTGTGACAAAAGCATTAGTGCATGCAATGAAAGGCTCTATTTCCGTTGTTAGCTCTGAAGGTACAGGTAGCCGCTTTGATGTTGAAGTTCCACTGCAGTTATGTAGTGCACCAAAAGAGCAAAGCTACGCAGGTAGAAGTCTTTACATTCTACTTGTGGAGGATGTCCCTCTAAATGCAGAAATAGCGACTAACTTACTTGAGCAGCGTGGTCATGAAGTTATCTGGGCAGAAACTGGGGAAGATGCTCTATCTTTTGTTGAAACTGAAGATGATCTAGATTTGATTTTGCTTGATATGCAGTTACCTGACATCAATGGGGATGAAGTTGCGCGCCAAATACGCCAAGAAAGTCACTTTGATCACCTACCCATTGTCGCATTAACAGCAAATGTTAGAAGCGCCGAACAGGAGCTTGAAGGGATCAGTGTACAAGGTGCTTTAGCTAAACCGATAAATACCACTAAACTTGATAAAATGTTAGCAGAGTTATTCGGTATAGAAGCACAAAAGAACAAGCAAAGCCTAGATCTTCGAGAAGCTTTATTACAGCCGCAATATAGTGATTTAGATATAGAAACGATTTGTGACTTTGTTGAGTCAATGGGAGCCCCAGCTTTCCAAAGAAGCTGTGATTTGTTTACAAAATTAAGCCCTAAATACTGCCAAGAACTAAGAGATGCAGTAGTCGAAAATGATATTGAAGAGTACGGAGCTGTAGCTCACAAAGTGAAAGGAGCAGCAGGTTCTGTAGGTTTGAAACTCGCACAGTTGCAAGCAAAGAAAATGGAACTGGAGTCAGATGGAAAAGATGATGATACGCTATTGCTGTGGGTTTCGGAGTTGGAAGCAAAAATAGAAGAAGGGCAAGAAGCCCTTCATCCATTAATTGCAAAACTCGCTGAAGACTAGCAAAAACGATTATTGAGCGTCGATTTTACCAATGAATCGGTAACCTTCACCATGAATTGTGCTGATTAATTCAGGTGTGTTGTTATCGGTTTCAAAATGTTTACGAATACGACGAATTGTGACGTCAACTGTACGGTCATTAGCACGCAGCTCACGACCAGTCATGTGTTTAATAAGCTGCTCACGGCTAAAGATACGACCAGGCGAATCTAACATTAGACGAAGCGCTCTATATTCACCTTTAGGTAGACGCTTTGAGTCACCTGTTGGAGATGTTAAACAGCGACTGTTCTCATCTAATTCCCAACCATTAAACGTAATAACGCCGTTACTATCGATCGTAGACTCTTCTGCTGAACTGCCTGTGCGAGATATTAAGTTACGGGCACGAATAGTTAGTTCACGCGGGTTAAATGGTTTTGTGATGTAATCATCAGCACCAATCTCAAGACCAAGGATACGGTCTACATCATTGTCGCGACCTGTAAGGAAGATAAGGCCGATGTTTTTCTTCTGGCGTAACTCACGAGCCAAAATCAAACCATTTTTACCAGGAAGGTTGATATCCATGATAACAAGGTTTACATCATCATGTGATGTTAGCTTGTCGTGCATGTCGTCGCCATCAATGGCTTCAATTACCTTATAACCTTCCGCTTCAAATAAACTAACGAGGTTCAGTCGAGTTACGTCTTCATCCTCTACAATTAGAATGACTGGCGTTTGCATTATTAATTAACCTTTTCGGAATATATAATTTACAATGAGTTCGGACTTATATAATAAATCCGAATATTTACGATTATAGGAGCTTATCCAATTGTTAACAAGTAAAATCAGTTGGGATGAAACTTGGATACGGCAAGCAACCTTGAGCGTACGATAAAGTACTGTTTGTTCAGGGCTTGCTTATTAATGTACAGTCGAATTTTGCTTCCTTCTTGGACCAAAGCAGCTATCCCGCCTCTTTCTAAAAACTCAATACTTTCGCCCACGGTCAACATGTTTGACTCTATTGTATCGGTCCAAGCGGATAGTATATCATTTTCATTGGTTTCATCAATGTATGTGACGTCGCAGGCGCTGGAAAGTTCCCGGTAAGTCCATGTTTCTTTTGCCTCAATAAGAGTTATGGGTTTGCCACGAATTGACAGTTTTGTTGCATTTTTTAAATTAGATGCGGGGCCACTTTCAAGAGAATAAAAACAAAATATTAAGCTTTGTTTGGTATCCTCGTCAGGGAACTCTATAAATTTGGCCATTTGATATAAAAAAGCAGAACGTACTTGATCAGGCGTTTTTGCATGTAGAACCATAGATGCAAATAAGCATATTATGATAATACAGCAGCGCTTCATTGTACGTTTCCAGAAAGAGGGAGTGTAATAATAAACTTGGCGCCTTTTTTACACTCTTCATCTAGAGCAATTGAGCCCCCAAGCGCTTGTGTAACTAGGTTATAAACTAGGTGCATACCTAAACCGCTACCGCCCTCACCACGGCGTGTCGTTACAAAGGGGTCAAAAATTCGCTTTTTAATTGCTTTTGGAACGCCTCCCCCATTATCAAAGTACTCCAGCTTTAGATGCTCTGAGCTTGAGGTAACAGTAATATTTATAATGTTGTTTTGCTGATCTTTAAAACCATGTAGTAATGAGTTCGAAATCAACTGCTCTAATACTTGTTGTAAAGGTCCAGCTTTGCTTTCAATTTCAAGGCCCTTGTCACAGTGAATGCTGATCTCTGGTTGTTTGGTCGCAATTTCAGCTCGTAAAGAGGCGACGACTTCTGTGAGTAGATTAGAAAGTTCTATTTTCGAGTTTACTTCTAAGTCTTGGCTTACAGCAAGGCGCTTAAAGCTAGAAACGAGCTCAGCTGCACGATTTAGGTTTCGATAGATGAGATCTAAATTTTCGATACCGTCACCAATGAACCTTTCTAGTTGCTTAGAGGTGAGGGACTTGCTCTGAAATGCATCATTGATGTCTGACAATTTATCTCGTAACAGTGTCGAGCCAGTTATACCTAAACCAATTGGTGTATTTACTTCATGAGCTACTCCAGCCACCATTTGCCCCAAAGATGCCATTTTTTCGTTTTCAATGATTTGATTCTGATATTGGTGCATTCGTTCAAGAGCGTTGAGCAGCTCTTGGTTAGCCTCTCTGAGTGCGATGGTGCGTTGGTTCACTTTTTCTTCAAGGCTTTGGTTTAGCTGTTTTATTTCTTGTTTGTCAGCTTTGTGGCGTTCCAGTTGGTTTTCTGTTCTGGCCAGCATTATGTTGAGGTTGTTAGCAAGTACATTTAGCTCTGCGATGTGACTGCCAGGAGCTCTGGCATTGTAATTGTGGTTTTTAGACACATCTTGAAGTAGGGTCGAAAGCCCCTCAATTGGTGTTGCAATGCGTTTTTGTATGCCTCTAGAAACTAATAAAACGAGAACCAATACAAATAAGGTGAGGGCAATATCAACCAAAATTTTCTGATTGATATAATTAGATAAGCGTTCAAGGCCACCTCGAACATATACGTAGCCTTCAATATTACCTTCGTAAATAACGGGCCTCACAAGCTCGATGTGATCTTCTGAGACTCTAGGAGTTAAGAGTTCATCAATTTGGTTTACTTTGAGAGGAACTGGAGGTGTTCTACTTGCATTATAACTTGTGAAAAACACTGGTCTATTGGTGACATCATCAATTGCATATATGTGAATATTTTTAATAATATCAACGTGCTGAAAAGATTTTAGGCGTGCATCTTCAGTTTTCCTGTCATCAAATAAAATGGTTATTTGAGAGTTGAAAGAAATGATATCAGCTATCATCTCAATTTTATTAATAATGAGTTGTCTTTGTTCCTTTACATCTAAATACGTTGAGATGGATATAGATAAAGACAAGCACAATGCGGTTACAAGCATCACTGCGCTGATCAATACTTTTCTTATGCTTGTTTTGGTTAATTGCTTACTCATTCTTATTCCAGCTGGATGATCAGCCTTAGCTGCGGCTAACAGAGTATTGGGATCCCAAACGCTCATTATAATAAAGTAGAGCAAATCTTTGAAAATGAAAAGATAAAAGGCAGATTTCAGCGAAGGTTTACTTAATTTTCAAGTAAACCTTATAGGTTAGTAGTGTTATTGTGCTTTATATACGGCGAACTTTGTATTTTTGTTGACTGTTTCAAATTGACTAAATTGTGCTTCTAATATTGGCGGATACTTTAAGAAGCTATTAGCGACCAACTGGATAGTTGATTTTGGCTCCATAAAACGCTTAATGTTCTGCAAGAACTGTTCAGCAATTCCATAATCAGTAGAGATGCCTGTATGAAATGGTGGATTACTGAGGATTAAGTTAAACTTACCGCTTAATTCACTCAGTCCATCACTCAACAGTAAGGTTGCGTTGAGCCCGTTCAAAGCCAAGGTTTTTTGAGTCGCGTACAGCGCGAGGGCATTGACGTCTAAACAGGTGAATTTAAGAGTTGGGTTTTTTAGCAACGAGTAACAAGTTATAATTCCTGCACCACAACCAAAGTCTAGTACCTTCCCTTTATAAGGAAGAGTGATACTCTCCAGCAACAATTTTGTCCCAGCATCAAGCTTACCGTGGTTAAATACTCCAGGTAAACTAGCGGCAGTAAACTCTGTGTCGGCGATACGTACAGTAAACTCTTGAACATACCGATCTAACTCAAAGTTTGGATTGCTGGTTAATTGGTTGAATTCGTACAAAATGCAATGTTTTGCACTTTCTAACTTGTAGCAATGCTCAGAGTGTTCTTTTAGCTGCTTTTCAGCACTTTTTACTCCGCCTTTATTGTCACCAACGACGAGCAGTCGTGTTTCGTCAGTGCTTAAATAACGAATGTTATCAAATACCATCTGCGCTTCAGGCTTTGATTTAGGGTAGTAATAAATAACGAGATCACAGTTTTGTAAAGCCGGTAACTGATGACCAACATGACTACTCACACCGGCAATATTATTTGCATGTGTATGATCTGCAAAATCAAAGCTAAAAGCATGGATCGCTGAATTGGGGTTTAGCGCTTTCAATTCACGTAAAAAACCATCTCGAGGATGATTGATTACCAGAATATTATTGGCAATGAGTTCTTCTTCATTTCGAAGTAATAACAAGCTGGGGTTGGTAAATTGCAACGCTAACTCCTAGATAAAGCTGTGAGTGCTGTATTGAGAGAAATGAAAGGAGCGAAAATACGCTCCACAATAATTAATCGATGCGTTCAAACATCAAGTCCCAAACACCGTGCCCTAAGCGGTGACCACGTTGCTCGAATTTGGTCAGAGGTCTAAAGTCTGGGCGAGGAACATAGTCATTGCTTTGCGACTGATTTTTATAACCGGGTGCCGCACTCATCACTTCAAGCATGTGCTCTGCGTAGTTTTCCCAGTCCGTTGCCATATGGAACACGCCACCAACTTTTAATTTTTGACGAATTTTCTCAGCAAACTCAAGTTGGACAATACGGCGTTTGTGGTGGCGTTTTTTATGCCACGGATCAGGGAAGAATAGCTGTAGTTTAGCAAGGCTGCCATCGGCAATACAGTCAGCGAGAATTTCGACAGCATCATGTTCAAATACACGTAAGTTTTTGATGTCCTGCTCATCTGCATCCATCAAGCACGCGCCAACACCTGGACGATGGACTTCAATACCAATAAAGTTTTGCTGAGGGTTATTTTTAGCCATTTCGACTAGTGATTTACCCATACCAAAGCCAATTTCCAGAACGACTTCATTGTTATTTCCAAACACCTCAGTAAAGTCAAGCAAGCCTTGTGTATGCTCTAACCCCATACTCGGCCAACATTTTTCCAATGCAGCTGCCTGGCCTTTAGTTAGACGTCCTTCACGCTTAACAAAGCTACGCACTTTTCTGATGTACTTGCCTTCTTCCTGCGCCTGTTCGAGCGCATTTTTGCTTGATTCGTTCATGGTCATTTCTATGCTGGTGAAAATGGTCGCACATTATCGTCATTCAGTTGGCAATAAACAAGTATAGAGTGAAATTTTACGTGGTGACTATTAAAGCAATTGTGATTACACTGGCGGCTTTTGTAGCAAGTACTAGTCAGGTTTATGAACGTTAGCCAGCAACAAGCTAAGTGGTTTGGTGAGCAAGTTGTGTCTTGGTATCACCTTCATGGTAGAAAAACACTGCCGTGGCAACTCGGAAAAACACCGTATAAAGTATGGATTTCTGAGGTGATGTTACAGCAGACTCAAGTAACTACGGTTATTCCCTATTTTGAGCGCTTTATGGCGCGCTTCCCAACGGTAATTGAACTGGCTGATGCGCCAGAAGATGAAGTGCTACACCATTGGACTGGTTTAGGTTATTACGCTCGCGCGCGAAACCTTCACAAAGCCGCCAAAGTGATCAGAGATAAATATCATGGCAAATTTCCAGAAACATTAGAAGCCGTTATAGATTTACCAGGAATAGGTCGCTCAACAGCTGGCGCAATTCTCTCCCTTGCGCTTGGTCAGCACCACCCAATACTCGATGGTAATGTAAAGCGAGTACTAGCTAGGTTTTATATGGTTGAAGGTTGGTACGGAGTAAAAAAAGTCGAAAACCAATTGTGGTCTTTGAGTGATGCTGTCACACCAAGTGGTGATGTAAGAGCGTTTAATCAGGCTATGATGGATTTAGGATCCGGCGTGTGTACAAGAAGCAAGCCAAACTGTGATGTTTGCCCGTTAGTTGAAGAGTGTTCAGCGTTCAAAAATAATCAGGTGAAAGAGTTTCCAAATCCTAAACCCAAAAAAGACAAGCCAAAAAAGCGTGCTCATCACCTCATTATTAAATGCGGTGAAAAGGTACTGATGGAAAAACGCCCTTCAAGTGGGATCTGGGGAGGCTTATTTGGGTTTTTTGAATTCTCAGAGTCTGCTGAGGTTAATACTTTTATCGCCCAGCAAGACATAGTTGCGGCTAGCATTAATACCTTAGAGCCCTTTGTGCATATTTTTACGCATTTTGAATTAACCATCACGCCAGTTGTTATCGAAGTGACTCACCCAACAGATTGTGTGCATGAGCATCAGTTATTGTGGTTTGACCTTCATAATCCTCCAGAAGTCGGGTTAGCGGCACCGACTAAAAAGTTGGTTAAAGTCTTAGCTGCAATAGGGTAAACTGAAGACATCAGCTGTGCCACAAATTGAAAGTGCACAAATAAAATTGAAGAGGTAGAAACTTATGGCTCGTACCGTATTTTGTCAAAAGTTACAAAAAGAGGCGCCAGGATTGGACTTCCAACTTTATCCAGGTGAGGTTGGAGAGCGTATTTTTAATAATATCTCCAAAGAAGCATGGCAACAATGGCAGCACAAGCAGACCATGCTTATCAATGAAAAACACTTAAATATGATGGATCCTGAGCACAGACAGCTACTTGAAGAGCAGATGGTTGGTTTTTTGTTTGAAAATAAAGACGTTGAAATTGAAGGCTATAGGCCTCCAGAGAAGTAAAAAGTAAAAAGGTCGCTTATGCGACCTTTTTACTAATCGGTTTTGTCTTTAACAGTGAATTAGTACTCTCTGTCTACTGATAGCTTTGCTAGCGCAACAAGCGCTTCTTTATGGTCTGAATCCGGCAGCACATCAAGTTGTTCTATTGCTTTACGCGCCTCTTCTTGTGCTTTTTCCATAGTAAAATCGAGCGCTTTTGTCTCTGCTAGCGTAGCTAATATCTCTTCGAGGTGCTCAAGCCCATTACCGCTTTCGATTGCTGTGCGAATTTGCGCAGTTTGCTGCTCATTCGCATGCTTCATAGCATAAATTAACGGCAGCGTCGGCTTTCCTTCAGCAAGGTCATCACCGATATTTTTACCCAAAAGCTCTGCGTTAGCACTGTAATCAAGAATGTCATCTACAAGCTGAAAGGCGGTGCCTAGGTGCATGCCGTATAGCTTGAGCGCTGTTTTTATCTCATCAGATTGTTCTAATACAACTGCTGGCAACAGGGTTGCTGCTTCAAAGAGTTTTGCGGTTTTGCTGTAAATAACCTGCATGTAACTCTGCTCGCTGGTATCTGGGTCATTACAGTTCATAAGCTGTAACACTTCACCTTCGGCGATTATATTAGTAGCATCAGCAAGGATCTGCATCACCTCCATATTGCCAAGGCCAACCATAAGCTGAAATGAGCGGGTGTAGATAAAGTCACCGACTAAGACACTGGCAGCATTACCAAACTCGGCATTCGCGGTAGGCTCTCCACGGCGCAACGCCGATTCATCAACTACGTCATCATGGAGTAAGGTTGCCGTGTGTATGAACTCAACAATTGTCGCCAATGTGATGTGTTTATCACCTTCATAACCTAATGCTCTGGCGGCCAAAAGGGCTAACATCGGACGGATGCGCTTACCTCCGCTGTTCACAATGTATAAACCTAACTGCTTTACAAGCGCAACATCAGATTGCATTTGTTCATGTATAAGTTGGTTGACACCAAGCATGTCTTGCTCAACCAAATTTTGGATAGTTTTTATATCCATTGTGCTCCGAGCCAATCTATTAACCGAAAATGAATAAACGCAGCGATTGTACTACAAAAAAACCATCGACTCGATAAATTGTCGTAGTTGCTTATAAAAAAACGTTTTTATGCTTAATTTTTGTTCTTTTTATCACTCAAAGAAGGTACCTCTTTTGGTGTGGAATTTATCCAGAGTATCAGTTTTAGGTAATTGAAATGACCATACGTTAGGAGGGCAGTTCGGATAAAAAATAGCTTGGCTTTGACATTTTTTTGACTAGAATAGGGGAAAATATTTGATTGCCCTCATGCGAGCTAAATTTTATTCACTTTCTTCAAATTTACACTTGCGCCAAGATACGCATTAGCGTAAACTTCGCGCCCTATTGAAGAATATTAAGTTGCGTCGATTTGAGGGCGCACAGACGGAGTTAATTATGTACGCGGTTTTCCAAAGTGGTGGTAAACAGCACCGTGTGACTGAAGGTCAAACTATTCGTTTAGAAAAGCTAAACGTTGAAACTGGTGCAGCAGTTGAATTTGATTCAGTACTTCTAATTGCTGATGGTGAAAAGATCGAGATCGGTGCACCGTTCGTTAACGGTGGCAAAGTAACAGCTGAAGTTGTTTCTCACGGTCGTGGCGAGAAGATTAAGATTGTTAAGTTTAGACGTCGTAAGCATTCTCGTAAGCAGATGGGCCACCGTCAGTGGTTCACTGAAGTTAAAATCACTGGCATTAGCGCTTAATTTTTTAGAGGTACAGATAGATGGCACATAAGAAGGCAGCTGGTAGTACTCGTAACGGTCGCGATTCAGAAAGTAAACGCTTAGGTGTTAAACGTTTTGGTGGCGAATCAGTTTTAGCGGGTAACATCATCGTTCGTCAACGTGGTACTAAGTTCCACGCTGGTACTAACGCAGGTATCGGTAAAGACCACACAATCTTCGCAAAAGCAGACGGTAAAGTTGTTTTTGAGCAGAAAGGTCCTTTAAACCGTAAATACGTTAGCATCGTAGCTGAGTAATCGGTATTAAATACTAAAAACCCCGCTTAGGCGGGGTTTTTTTGTTTTTAGTGCATTAATTACCAAATTTAGCTATATCAAGTTGTATTAATACAATTGATATTAGGAGCGACTTGTCGCTACTGCTATAATAGCGAAGAGAATTCAGACAGAGTTAAAGAGTTTAAACCATGAAGTTTGTCGATGAAGTAGAAATTAGAGCGGAAGCCGGAGATGGGGGCAGTGGTGTCGTTTCATTCCGCCGCGAAAAGTTTGTGCCAGATGGCGGCCCAGACGGAGGTGATGGCGGTGATGGCGGGAGTGTATTCCTTGAGGCTGATGAAAACTTAAATACGCTTATCGACTATCAGTTTGAACGTTTTCACCGAGCTGAGCGCGGCACTAATGGTCAAGGCAGAAATTGCACCGGTAAGAAGGGTCAAGACTTGGTACTCAAAGTACCGGTCGGTACTCGTGTTACTGATGTTGATACCGAAGAATGTCTTGGCGATTTAACTAAGCATGGACAAAAGTTAATTGTTGCTAAAGGTGGTTTTCATGGCCTTGGAAATACGCGATTTAAGTCCAGTACAAACCGTGCACCAAGACAGAAGACATTGGGTACCGCAGGGGAAGTTCGTAATCTACGTCTAGAGCTTATGCTTTTGGCCGATGTTGGCCTATTAGGTCTGCCTAACGCCGGCAAATCGACATTTATTCGTAGTGTTTCAGCTGCAAAGCCTAAAGTAGCAGATTACCCGTTTACCACGCTTGTGCCTAATTTAGGTGTTGTTCGCCCAGAAGCGAGTAAGTCGTTTGTAATTGCAGATATTCCGGGGTTGATTGAAGGTGCTGCTGATGGTGCTGGCCTTGGTATTCGATTCTTAAAGCATTTAGAGCGCTGTCGAGTGTTATTGCACATTATTGATGTGATGCCAGTTGATGGTAGTGATCCGATTGAAAATGGCTTTGCAATCATTAACGAACTACATCAATACAGCCCTAAATTGGCAGAAAAGCCACGCTGGCTAGTGTTGAATAAAGTTGATTTATTGCTTGAGGAAGAAAGAGAAGAAGTTTGCTCGCGTATTGCACACGAGCTAGACGCAGAAAACTTTTACATGATCTCCGCAGCAAATAAGCTTAATACGCAACCTTTATGCTTTGATATTATGAATTTGCTTGAAAGCATGCCAAAAGACAAGTTTGAGGAAGAGCAGCAAGAAGAAGTTGAGTTTAAGTGGGATACCTATCACAGGCATGCAACTAAAAACGACAACAATGACGATGATGATTGGGATGACTGGGACGACGATGACTATGATGTAGAAGTCATCTACGAGCGTTAGTTATATCGCTCCAATTCTCATTGATTAGTTTGAAAGGCCCATTCAGGGCCTTTTTGCTATTTCTTTTTCCATTTTCTGTATCATGATTGTTATACTGTTCGTAATACCAAATAGCGTTTCAAAAACTAATACTAAAATACTAATAAGGTACATTGTGGTAATTTCAATGATAGCAGCAATGGCAAACAATCGTGTCATCGGAAAAGATAACGATATGCCTTGGCATCTACCAGCTGATCTTCAGCACTTTAAAAAAATCACTCTAGGGAAACCTGTGATCATGGGACGAAAAACATTTGAGTCCATTGGTAGGCCTTTACCTGGTAGAAGAAATATCGTTATTTCACGAAATAGTAACTACACACATGAAGGTATAGAAGTAGTTTCTACTCCTGAGGCTGCGTTAAAAGCAGTCTCTAATTATGAAGAAATTATGATAATTGGTGGTGGTCATATTTATGACATATTTTTACCGTATGCTCAGCGTCTCTATTTGACCTTTATCGACCTTGATGTAGAGGGGGATACGCAGTTTCCTGATTACAAAAAGTTTGGAGAGTGGCGCGAGGTCGAAACAGAGTGTAACGAACCTGACGAGCGTAATAACCATAGTTATAAATTCGTAACTCTACACAAAAAACTATGAGTTTCTTGCTAACAATTGTTTAGGTTGCTAAAATATAGTCAGTTATATGCTACGAACAAAGTATTAAAGGGTCTGTGTAATGAAATTAACTACCGTGCTACTGTCAGTATCTATTGCTGTTGCAGCTTTTTCTTTTAGCAAACCAGCAAGTGCAAACGATCAGTTGGCGCTCTCTCTATGTGAATATATTGCTGCTGATGACAAAAACCGTATTCGTAAGGCGCTAAAAACTGCTCGTCTTAAAATGCGTAATATTTATGATGGTGTTCAGTGTAACGGTAATAATCTACTAAGACATGCTATCGCTAGCAATGCGAGTGATGCTGGTGAGTACATTGTTAAAAGTATTCCTAAAAGTGCATTAGAGGATGGCAAAGACCTAGCGTGGGCAGAGGCAAACCATGGTGGTTCACCTCTAATTGCAGTTATCAAAGAGCGTGCGGGCCTTTAATTCAAAAAACATATGATAAAAAGCCCTTAATTGGGCTTTTTTTATACCTAACTAATTCATACACCGCTATGTACCTCACCTAATACCAATTTGTCTTAATACTTGCTCAATTTGAGGAACTAAATATGACGCTAACAGCGTTAAAAA
>NZ_RCSQ01000206.1:0-4886 GCF_004103255.1 Pseudoalteromonas sp. PS5 | reverse complement strand
GTTTCAGGGGCGACTAATTAAGCAAATTGGTATAAATATTCTTTTTGTTGCGAGGTTAATATACTAAAAAAGGAGCTAAAATTAGCTCCTTTTTATTTCGATTTGGAAACTTTAGCCTAAAAGCTCACCAAGCTGCTTGCTGACCGCATCAACAGCTTGAGTACCATCAAGTTTGTGATACTGCGTGTTACCGGCGTCCGCTTCAGCGCTGTAGTAATCTACAAGTGGCTTAGTTTGCTCGTGATAAATTGCTAGGCGTTTACGTACTGTTTCTTCTGTATCGTCATCACGGATGATAAGGTCTTCACCTGTCACATCGTCTTTGCCTTCAACTTTAGGCGGATTGTAAACAATGTGGTAAACACGGCCAGAACCTGGGTGTACACGACGACCACTCATACGCTCAACAATGATCTCATCCGCAACGTCAAACTCGATGACATGGTCTACATTGATGCCATTTTCTTTCATTGCATCAGCTTGTGGGATAGTACGTGGAAAACCGTCAAGCAAGAAGCCGTTTGCACAATCTTCTTTAGCAATGCGCTCTTTGACTAAGCCGATAATAATTTCATCAGACACCAATTGACCGGCATCCATGACTTTTTTCGCTTCAAGACCCAGTGGTGTTCCCTCTTTAATTGCGGCACGTAACATGTCACCTGTAGAGATCTGAGGGATCCCATACTTGTCCATTAAAAATTGAGCTTGAGTACCTTTACCTGCACCCGGTGCGCCTAGCAAGATGATGCGCATAATTAAATCCTCGTTTGGAGTTATTGGTATTTGTGTGTGAATTTTTCCATATACGCTGCCAATCCTCAAGGGACTTATACCAATTGATAAGGCAGAATGGTCATTTTTCTCGTAAAAACAAAAAAGCTCTGCGATTAACAGAGCTTTTGGTCAGAAATTAATCCTGATTATAAGAATGTACCTAGTGCCTTCACTTGGTCTAACATGCGGCAAGAGAAACCCCACTCGTTATCATACCAAGCCATCACTTTTACAAGTTTGCCATCAACTTTGGTTTGCGTTGAGTCAAATACCGAAGAAGCTGGGTTATGATTAAAATCGATCGAAACCAGAGGTAGCTCATTGTACTCTAGGATTTCACTCATTACGCCCTCAGCAGCTGCTTTAATTGCCGCGTTGACCTCTTCTTTTGACGTCTCGCGCTTGGCAACAAAAGTTAAATCAACTAGCGATACATTGATAGTTGGCACGCGAACCGCCATGCCGTCTAGTTTACCCGCCAGCTCAGGCAGCACAAGGCCTACTGCTTTTGCTGCGCCTGTTTTTGTTGGGATCATCGATTGTGTTGCACTTCGAGCGCGGTACAAATCTTTGTGGTATACGTCAGATAAGTTCTGGTCGTTCGTGTAAGCATGGATAGTCGTCATGCTACCTTGCTCAATTCCAATAGTGTCGTTTAACACTTTTGCAATAGGCGCAAGACAGTTTGTGGTGCAAGATGCGTTAGAAATAATCGTTGACTCAGCATTAAGTACTTCACTGTTAACGCCATGAACAACCGTTGCGTCCATGTCAGTACCCGGTGCAGAAACGATCACTTTCTTAGCGCCCGCTTCAATGTGCTTTGCAGCGGCTTCGCGAGAAGTAAACAACCCCGTACATTCAAGCACGACGTCAACATCCAGTGTTTTCCATGGTAAGTTTGCAGGATCACGCTCTTGCGTTAGCGTAATTTCATCTCCACCAATAACCAGTGTATTATCATTCAGTACAACTTGCTCTTGAAAGCGGCCATGTACTGAGTCAAACTGAGTTAGATGCGCATTTACATTTGCAGGTGCAAGATCGTTAATGGCAACAACTTTAATGTCTTTATTCTGACCTGACTCGTATAGTGCGCGAAGTACATTACGACCTATACGTCCATAGCCATTAATTGCGATATTAATCATGATAACTGTCCCCTAATCTATTTTACTTCACTTGCTTGTTTTGCAAGCGCTTCAATGGCTTGCCAGTCTTTGTTTGCGATAAGCGCTTTATCAAGCATCCAAGTACCGCCCACACATACCACATTGTTGAGTGCTAAATACTTAGGTGCAGTTGCCAACGAAATACCACCCGTTGGACAGAATTTTACTTGTGGAATTGGTCCGCCAATAGACTTAAGCATTGGTGCACCACCTGCAGCTTCTGCTGGGAAAAATTTCAAGAACTCAAAACCATGACTTGCAAGTTTCATCACCTCACTTGGCGTTGCGGCACCTGGAAGGAATGGAATACTTGATGACTTAGCCAGTTCCAATAATTCGTCATTTACGCCTGGGCTGACCATAAAATCAGCGCCGGCTTCTACAGAGGCATTAAAAGTTGCTTTATCCACTACCGTGCCAGTACCGACATAGGCCTCTGGTAAAGCCGCTTTAATGTCTTTCACCGCTTGTGCTGCAACCGGTGTGCGAAGTGTAACTTCAAGTGCTCGCAAGCCACCATTAAACAATGCCCTAGCAAGCGGTACCGCGTCTTCTAGGTTATCAATAACGATAACCGGAACCACTGGTGCTGCTGACAATATCTCTTTAATACTCATGCTCACCCTCATTCCCACTGTTATTATTCTTCGATGTCAAATGAGCATGCGCCTTGATCTGCACTGCTCACTATGTGTCTAAATCCTGAAAATAGCTCTCGGCCTGTACCAAATGTCTGTAACTGTGGTGATAGCTGTAATTCGCGCTGTGTCATTTCTGCATCAGAGACGTGTAGCACTAATTCGCCTTTAGGTGCATTTAGAGTGATCAAATCACCTTCGTGCACTTTTGCAATTGCACCACCTTCAACCGCTTCAGGCGCAAGGTGTATTGCTGCTGGTACTTTACCCGAAGCACCAGACATACGACCATCGGTGACAATTGCCACTTTAAAGCCTTGGTCTTGTAGTGTAGCCATCACTGGTGTCAGTTTATGAAGCTCAGGCATACCTTTTGCTTTAGGGCCTTGTTCTTTAATCACGGCAATAAAATCTTGGTTAAGCTTGCCAGCAGCAAAGGCTTCTTGTAATTCACCTTGAGAACTGAATACCTTTGCTGGCGCCGTCACAGTTTGATGCTGCTCTTGTACCGCAGATACTTTAATCACCGCTTTACCCAAATTACCACTGAGTAATTGCAAGCCACCTTGCTTATTAAATGGATTTGCGACTGGACGAAGCACTTCTTCATCTAGCGAATTCTCAGGCACTGGTACCCACTTCACTTTAGCAGGCCCTTGGTTATCGCTAATGATCACATTGCTGTTAATATCCAGCAATGGCTCCATGGTGTAAGCATCAAGTCCTTCGCCCACAATTGTTTTGACGTCATTATGTAAGAAGCCGCCATCTCTCAATTCACGCATCAAGAAGCCCATGCCCCCTGCTGCTTGGAAATGGTTTACATCTGCATGCCCGTTTGGATAAATACGCGTTAATAACGGCACCACTTCAGACAAGTCGGCCATATCCTTCCAGGTAATTTGCACACCTGCCGCTTTTGCCATCGCCACCAAGTGGATAGCATGGTTAGTTGAACCACCAGTAGACAATAGACCAACCAAACCATTAATAACGGTTTTTTCACTCACGATGTCCGCAAGTACATTGCCACTTTTTCCATCGAGCAGTTGCGCCAACATGGTCTCAACTGCACTCGCTGTTAGGCCATCTCTTAGCTCAGTGTATGGGTTGATAAACGAACTACCAGGTAAATGAAGACCCATGATCTCCATTAGCATCTGGTTAGAATTTGCTGTGCCATAAAAAGTACAAGTACCAGCACTGTGATAGGAAGCACTTTCGGCTTCTAGTAATTCATCCCGACTTACTAGACCTTGAGCGAACTTTTGACGAATACGAGCTTTCTCTTTATTTGGGATCCCCGACTGCATTGGGCCTGCTGGCAAAAAGAAAATAGGTAAATGACCAAAAGATAACGCACCGATTAATAATCCTGGGACGATTTTGTCGCATACGCCAAGACAGAAAACTCCATCGAAAACATCATGCGATAATGCCACCGCTGTTGACATGGCAATTACGTCGCGAGAGAACAAAGACAGTTCCATACCATCGCGGCCTTGTGTCACACCGTCACACATCGCAGGTACACCACCTGCAACTTGTGCAGTCGCATCAAACTTATTTGCCACTGCTTTAATTAAATCTGGATATTCTTTATATGGTTCGTGCGCCGACAGCATGTCATTGTACGAATTAATAATTGCTAAATTTGGTTGTTCGTCTTCTTTCAGACGTGCTTTGTCACTGCTTGAACATGCAGCCATCACGTGTGCTAGATTTCCACAGCCCAGTCCTGCTCGTACGCGCGTTTGTTTTTTTGCTTGTTGGATTCGAGCTAAATAGGCTTGACGTGTTGCTTTGCTTCGCTCAATGACGCGTTCGGTGACTTCCTGAATTCGTGGATGCAACATAATACTGACTCTCTAACTGTTAGAGGAAAAAGGCTCTGCACGATTACCAGCATTCGTGGCAATCCTTGTACAGAGCTGCTTTGATTTACCCGTTCAAAGGTACGCTATCAGGTTGTCTCTCACCCCAACCTGACACCGGTGTCACTATATTTACTCACAAAGCTGACACCGGTGTCAACCTTTCTTATAAATTTAGTCTAACTTTTTAAAATGACCAAATTATAACCATTAGAAACTCAACTGGTATCTGTGTAACAAGAATCGTTAGTTGTTTGACTTTATTGTTAATTATTATGACAAAAATAATTATTCTAATGTCTGATCATAATCACTATTGTAGAGTTAAATTCTCAATTGGCCTTAGCATGACGATATGCAGCTTAATACCAATTTGCTTAATTAAGTGGTCTATTTTGAGGCGAGAAAATCTTGTCGATAACGAG
>NZ_RCSQ01000205.1:0-10671 GCF_004103255.1 Pseudoalteromonas sp. PS5 | reverse complement strand
TTAAGTCAAATTGGTATTAACACTCTCTACCTAAAGTTTGAGTCAATAAAGCGCGGATAAATGATTACACTGCTCAATAATCTGCTTTTCAGAAAATAGCTGCGGTATAAAATATAATAAACTACTAGGAAGCTGGGATGCTGAGCGTGGCGCCGAAGTGAAATTTGTTACGGCTTCCAGCTCATGAAACGCATCGTGCCATGTCGGAACGGCCTTGCGTAATTGCTCATAGCATATTGTATTTATCTCAAAATTCTCGAAGTATTCATCGATTAAGCAAAGCGGCTGGTTGAGATTAAGAGAATCAAGCAATTCTCGAGAAAAACGCTGCTGAGCTGGATTAGCGTCATTAAAAAAGTGTCCTGGCAAGTTATGGCCGATAATTAGGTCTTTACTCTCAAACAAGCTATTGGTGTACAACAAAGCAGTAAGAACGAGGTATGTGTCGTACCTAGCCAAGCTAACCCCTTGGAGAAGTGCGCTATGCTTGCTGAGATCCACTGTGGATCTTAGTCGTAGAGTGCGCCAAAACTCATGCTTTTGACTGGGTAACTCTTGATGAATTCCTGTGCTTGCTAGCCTCTCTTTCCAACTTGATATAAAAAGCTCAAATCCTTCAGTTTTAAACTGTTCCATTTCAAATGGCACATGTACCTCCTCATTTTTGTTCCGTGTTAAGGATTAACACAAACCCTAGAAGGTTTTGCATAATTAGCAATTACATGACATTACAGCTAAGTTCTGAGTGAGCGTTCAGACTCGTTTAAGTTCAGTGACTGAGACACGGGGTAAGAAGCTACATCAATTAACTGGATTAATACCAATGAATCTTAATAAACGAGAAGAGGTTGTTGATAACATAGTATTAAGTGAACACCTGTGCATCCATATTCATAGAGGTGAGGAAGAGGTATGACAAGGTGGGTAACAAAAAAGCCCGTATTTTTCAAAATACAGGCTTTTAATTGAAAAGGATTACTTGTATTCAACCTCGATGATTTCATACTCAACTAGGCCATTTGGCGTTTGAATATTCACTGTATCATCTAGCTCTTTGCCAATTAATCCACGCGCAATTGGAGAGTTAACAGAAATTAAGTTATTTTTAATATCTGCTTCATCATCACCAACAATGCGGTAGCTAACTTCTTCGTCCGTATCCACATTAACGATAGTAACCGTACTGCCAAAAATAACCTTGCCGTTATTTTGCATTTTAGTTACATCAATTATTTGTGCAGTTGAAAGTTTCGCTTCAATTTCTTGAATACGGCCTTCACAAAAACCTTGCTGCTCTCTTGCTGCATGATATTCAGCGTTTTCTTTCAAATCGCCGTGTTCACGTGCTTCTGCAATGTCTGCAACAATTTTTGGGCGAACAACTTTTTTTAAATGATTCAGTTCTTCACGAAGCAATTCTTCGCCTCGCACTGTCATCGGAATTGATTGCATAAGTATCTCACTCATCGCCAGAGCATATGCTCTGGCTTTGTTCTTTTTAGTTCAAACGCTGGTGTAATTCTTGAACAGAGTTTACAGAGCTTCTGTCGTCAGCTGCATTCGCTGTACAGTTTGCAAACGCTGCATTTAGCGTAGTGGTGTAGTTAGTCTTATGCTGCAGTGCACCACGACGTAACACCTTCGAGTCTTCAATAGCTTGGCGACCTTCGGTCGTATTAACGATATAGCTGTACTCACCATTCTTGATACGGTCAAGAATATGAGGACGGCCTTCGAATACTTTGTTTACGCGACGTACTTCAATACCCGCTTCTTCAAGCGCTTTCGCCGTACCATTCGTTGCATCTAGCTCAAAACCAATGGCTTTCATTGTCTTAGCCAGTTCAACGACGCGTGCCTTATCACCATTACGCACAGATAGTAGCGCGCGGCCGCCACGTGGTAAAGTGTTTGATGCACCTAATTGGGCTTTTGCGAATGCTTCGGCGAAGTTTTCACCAACACCCATCACTTCACCCGTAGAGCGCATCTCTGGACCACGCATTGGGTCAACACCTAAGAATTTAGCGAATGGGAGTACAACTTCTTTCACGCTATAATAAGGAGGGATAACTTCTTTTGTTACACCCTGGCTTTCAAGAGACTGCCCAACCATACAACGCGCTGCTACTTTTGCCAGTGCAACACCCGTTGCCTTCGAAACAAACGGTACTGTACGTGCTGCACGAGGGTTAACCTCGATTAGGTATACTTTGCCATCTTTCACAGCAAACTGAGTATTCATTAGACCCACAACACCAAGCTCTAGCGCCATGTCACGTACTTGCTTGCGCATAACATCTTGAATATCTTGCGATAGAGAGTGTGCTGGTAATGAACATGCTGAGTCACCTGAGTGAACACCCGCCTGCTCGATGTGCTCCATAATACCGCCAATAATCACGTTTTCACCATCACAGATAGCATCAACGTCAACTTCGATTGCATCATCTAAGAAGCGGTCAAGAAGAACTGGTGCTTCGTTAGATACAGATACCGCCTCAGTCATGTAACGACGTAAGTCATCTTCGTCATATACGATTTCCATAGCACGACCACCTAATACGTATGATGGACGAACAACTAATGGGAAACCGATCTCTTGAGACTTAGCAACCGCTTCTTCTAGAGAAGTTACTGTCGCGTTCTCAGGTTGAAGAAGGTCAAGGCGCTCAACAAGTTGCTGGAAACGCTCACGGTCTTCTGCACGGTCGATTGCGTCAGGAGAAGTACCAATAACTGGCACACCATTCGCTTCAAGGTCACGCGCTAGCTTAAGTGGTGTTTGACCACCGTACTGAACGATAACGCCTTTTGGCTTCTCAACGCGTACGATTTCTAGCACATCTTCAAGTGTAATTGGCTCGAAGAATAGACGATCTGACGTATCATAGTCGGTTGAAACAGTCTCAGGGTTACAGTTAACCATGATAGTTTCATAGCCATCTTCACGCATTGCAAGCGCAGCATGAACACAACAGTAATCAAATTCGATACCTTGACCGATACGGTTAGGGCCGCCGCCGATAACCATGATCTTGTCTTTTTCAGAAGGTGCTGCTTCACATTCTTCATCGTAAGTTGAGTACATATAAGCGGTGTCTGAACTAAATTCTGCTGCACATGTATCAACACGCTTATACACAGGTAGAATTTCTAACTGATGACGCTTCTTGCGGATTTCTTTTTCAGAAACACCTGCAATCTCAGCGATGCGCGCATCAGCGAAACCTTTGCGCTTGAGGCGACGAAGGAAATCTTTGTTAAGACCAGCAAGACCCGCTTCTGCGATCTTAGTTTCATCTTTAATGATGTCTTCAATCTGCACTAAGTACCAGCGATCAATCTTGGTTAACTCAAATACATCTTCAACGCTCATACCGTGACGCATTGCATCTGCAATGTACCAAATACGCTCTGCACCTGGCTCACGTAACTCACGAATGATGGTTTCTTTTGCGTTTGGCGCATCAAGTGCAACAATCGGGTTGAAACCTGTTGCACCCACTTCTAAACCACGAAGTGCTTTGTGAAGAGACTCTTGTTGGTTACGACCAATCGCCATAACCTCACCAACAGACTTCATCTGAGTCGTTAGACGGTCATTTGCACCAGCGAACTTCTCAAAGTTAAAACGAGGGATTTTGGTAACAACGTAGTCAATTGAAGGCTCGAATGACGCCGGTGTCGCGCCACCAGTGATGTCGTTTTGTAGCTCATCAAGCGTGTAGCCCACAGCCAATTTTGCTGCAATTTTCGCGATTGGGAAACCCGTTGCTTTTGAGGCTAGTGCAGATGAACGAGATACACGAGGGTTCATCTCAATGATAACCATACGGCCATCCTTTGGATTCACACCAAATTGAACGTTTGAACCACCTGTTTCAACACCAATTTCACGTAGTACCGCCATCGAAGCATTACGCATTAGCTGGTATTCTTTGTCAGTTAATGTTTGTGCTGGTGCAACAGTGATTGAGTCACCTGTGTGAACACCCATGGGGTCAAAGTTTTCAATAGAACATACAATGATGCAGTTGTCGTTTTTGTCACGAACAACTTCCATCTCATACTCTTTCCAACCTAGTAAGCTCTCATCAATTAGAAGCTCATTAGTTGGTGAAAGGTCTAAACCACGTGTACAGATTTCTTCAAATTCTTCCATGTTGTAAGCAACACCGCCACCGGTACCACCCATGGTGAAAGAAGGACGGATGATACATGGGAAACCGATACGCGTTAGCACGTCTTTTGCTTCATCCATTGAGTGTGCAATCTCTGCGCGAGGACACTCAAGGCCAATGTTTTTCATCGCGATATCAAAACGCTCGCGGTTTTCTGCTTTGTCGATTGCATCTGCCGTCGCACCAATTAACTCTACACCGTGCTTAGCAAGTACACCATGCTTGTCTAAATCAAGCGCACAGTTTAGTGCTGTCTGACCACCCATCGTAGGAAGGACAGCATCTGGCTTTTCTTTTTCGATGATTTTTTCAACAACTTCCCAGTGAATTGGTTCAATGTACGTTGCATCAGCCATTTCAGGGTCAGTCATGATCGTTGCAGGGTTCGAGTTTACAAGAATGACTCGATATCCTTCTTCTCTCAGCGCTTTACAGGCCTGAGCACCAGAGTAGTCAAATTCACAGGCTTGGCCGATAACAATTGGGCCTGCGCCCAAAATCAGAATGCTTTTTATGTCAGTACGTTTTGGCATTATTACTCCGGTCTAATTAAGCGTTGCGAGATTGCATTAATTCAATGAAATGGTCGAATAACGGTGCTGCATCATGTGGGCCTGGGCTTGCTTCAGGGTGACCTTGGAAGCTAAACGCAGGCTTGTCAGTACGATGGATCCCTTGCAGTGTGCCATCAAACAAAGACTTATGCGTTGCACGTAGGTTATCAGGAAGCGTTGCTTCGTCAGCAGCGAAGCCATGGTTTTGTGCTGTGATCATCACAACGTTACGATCTAAGTCTTTAACCGGGTGGTTGCCACCATGATGACCAAACTTCATTTTCACTGTTTTTGCACCAGAAGCGAGTGCTAATAACTGGTGGCCTAGGCAAATACCGAAAATAGGTGTGTCTGTTTCTAAAAATGCTTTTATCGCGTCAATGGCATAAGTACATGGTTCAGGGTCACCAGGACCGTTTGATAGGAAGATGCCATCAGGGTTGAGTGCTAGGACATCAGCAGCGGAGGTTTCTGCTGGAACAACTGTTAGTTTACAGCCTCTGTCAACTAGCATTCTAAGAATGTTCTTTTTCACACCAAAGTCATAGGCAACAACATGAAACTTTTCATCTTCAGCGCGAAGTGTTTTAAAACCTTCGCCCAGAGTCCAGCTTGATTCACGCCATTCAAACTGAGTTTCTGTTGTCACTACTTTTGCTAAATCCATCCCTTTTAAGCCAGGGAATGCTTGCGCAGCTTCTAGCGCTTGTTGCTCGTCAACTTCATCACCTGCGATAATACAACCATTTTGGGCTCCTTTATCACGAAGAATGCGAGTGAGTTTACGAGTATCAATATCTGCTATCCCTAAGATATTGCGTTCTTTTAAGTAGTCACTTAATGACTGTTCATTACGGAAATTACTCGCAAGCAGTGGTAAGTCACGGATCACTAGGCCTTTTGCCCAGATTTTGTCCGCTTCCTCATCTTCGCTGTTAGTACCGGTGTTGCCGATATGTGGGTAAGTGAGCGTAACGATTTGTTCCGCGTATGAAGGATCCGTTAAGATCTCTTGATACCCCGTCATTGACGTATTGAATACTACTTCACCGACTGACATACCGTCAGCACCGATAGCAGTACCACGAAAAACCGTGCCGTCTTCAAGGACTAACAGAGCGGATTTAGTCAAGTTAACCTCCTAGATAGTAAAAAACGGGCGAAAGCAAAACGCTCAACATCCCGTCTACAAAGCGCTTGGTAACACGCAGTTATTAAAATTTTGGCAAATTCGTTATAGTCTACAGCATGAATCACATTTCGTCTAATTAAAATCACCAAAATTACAAAAATAAGCCTTTAAACTCTTTTTTTACTTTAAAGCCGCAAAATGATATGCTTACTTCTTTAAATCTAGGACATCTTGCATATCGTAAAGGCCTGCTGGTTTATCTTTTAACCATTGCGCAGCCCTTACAGCGCCTGATGCAAAGGTCAATCTCGATGCAGCTTTATGTGTTAATTCGAGTCTTTCCCCCATTGTTGCAAAGTAAGCGGTATGTTCACCTACTATATCACCCGCTCTAAGCACCGAATAACCAATCTCATGTTGTGATTTCGCTTCATGGCTGTGACTTCGGTCATAAACCGCAACATCGTCATGCTTCCAGCCTTTAGCTTCTGCTATCGCTTCACCAATAGCCAGTGCGGTACCTGACGGAGCGTCGATTTTGTGGCGGTGGTGTGCCTCAAAGATTTCAATGTCCATCTCGTCAGCAAGCTTCTGTGCCGCTGTTTGCACTAAATTAAGTAGAAGATTAATACCCACACTATAATTACGAGAAAAGACAATAGGTATTTCCTTTGCAGCCTCAACTAGCAGTTCCATTTCAGTTGTAGTAAGACCTGTGGTACCGATCACCATTGGCTTTTTAGCAGCAATCGCGGCTGATAGGTGTTGCTTCATTCCCTCAGGTAAAGTGAAGTCGATTAATACATCAACATTTTCAAGCGTATCTTGTTCAGAGCTAAAACGAATATTTGTGTCTGCCTTTGGCTGCAATTGAGTAATTGCTTTATCAAGGTATTGTGAACTTTCTCGAACGAAAGCGCAGATCAGCTCAGCTTGTTGCGATAAATAACAAGCTTCAATTAATGCAAGTCCCATTCTGCCATTCGCACCATAAATACCTATTCTTGTCATGTGTCACCCTTATTTTTACGATATTAATTATCCGAATGGTAGCAATTATGGCTAATCGGATATGTAGAAATGCGTTTTTGCAGGAGTAGAGTTTACCGTATCTGTATGTCATAGTCAGTCAAGTTGAAAATAATAAAACATTAGACTTTAGACGTCTAAACATATAAACTGCCGCGCTCGCTAACCTATTAGGGTTGAAAAAACTTCATCTTATTAGGCGTGTTTTGCGGTTTTACAGCCAATTATTGGCTGTGCTTTATGTTGGGGAGTGCTATGCAACCAAATTACAATCAAACAAAGGCAAAACTATCATTATTGCCACTGCTGACCTTTGTAGGGATTTTTCTTGGCGCAGGATTGTATTTACAATCACAGGGCGTCGACTATGCGTTTTATCAATTAAAAGCGCCCGTTGCTATTCTACCCGCCATTGTTTTGGCTTTTTTACTCAATAAAGATACCATAAACCGCAGTGTCGAAACGTTTATTCGAGGCGCTGGACACAGCAACATCATCACCATGTGCCTCATCTATTTATTGGCAGGTGCTTTCTCAGCCGTTGCAAGTGCAACAGGTGGTGTCGATGCTGTGGTTAACGCAGGTTTGTCACTTATTCCTCCAGCTTTCCTATTACCTGGCCTTTTCCTTATTTCCGCTGTCGTCTCTACTGCAATGGGAACTTCCATGGGCACAATTGGTGCGATTGGCCCTATTGCTGTTGCAGTGGCGATGAAAACGGGGATCGACCCTGCACTGATGGCTGGCACTATAGTATCGGGTGCAATGTTTGGCGATAACTTATCTATTATTTCTGACACCACAATTGCAGCCACACGAACCCAAGGCTGTGAAATGAAAGATAAATTTAGAGAGAATCTAAAGATAGCCCTACCTGCTGCGTTGTTGACTGTCTTGCTATTAGTATTTTTAACCCCAGAGCCGCAGGTTGTAGAAACCAAACCGTTTGATTGGCTATTAGTTTTACCCTATGCGTTTATCTTGGTCTTGGCAGTGATTGGGATTAATGTTTTTGTTGTTCTTTTTAGTGGCATTGTGTTTGCTGGCTGCATAGGTTTTGTGGGTGACTACCAAGGCGCAGCGTTCCTAAATGACGTCTACAAAGGCTTCAGTGATATGCAGGAGATTTTCTTACTATCTATGTTCATTGGTGGCCTATCCGAGTTTATTCGTATCAATGGCGGCCTCGATTTTTTAGCAAAGCAAATCCAAAAAATTACCAGTATCATTGCTAAATGGCACCGCCAAGTCGCTGATCAACTCGGTATTGCAGCGCTTGTATTAACCAGTAATCTATGTATTGCAAATAACACTGTAAGTATTATTGTTGCTGGCCCTGTTGCTAAAAAGCTAGCTGAAGACGGAAACATTTCAGCTAAGCGCTCTGCAAGCTTACTCGATATTTTTGCGTGCGTTATGCAGGGTTCTTTACCCTATGGTGCACAGGCACTGTTACTCGGTGCTACTTTTAAAATCAGCCCGTGGGATGTATCTAGTTCATCTTATTACTGTTTTATTCTAGCGTTCACTGCCATTTGTGTTATTTGCCTAAGAAGAAATAAAGCATAATTTATTTACTTTAAGCGCCCAACTTAGGGCGCTTTTGTTATACTTTCATTTTTAATGTTATCCGAATTAATAAATGAAACTCAATACGCTCATTACTTTATCCTCACTTGCTGTTAGCTCACTTAGCTATGCCGCTGATTGGAGCACTACACAGCTGCACGTCAACCACGGCGACTTTAAAAATCCCTTTAGCAAAAATGAAGCAACCACAACTGTTTATTCGCTTCAACATGCTTCAGGCTACCGCTATGGTGATAACTTCTTTTTTATCGATTACAGTAAAGATGATCTCACTGATGACTATCAAGATGGTGACTTTTATGGGGAGTGGTATTCAAGCTTCTCCATGTCAAAGATTGCTGATTTTAAGTCTTCTTTTGACGCTATAGCTGACGTTAGCCTAACAATGGGCTTCAATGCAGCTGGAGATGCTAAAGTGATGAAATACTTACCTGGTGTCAAAGTGAACTGGAACTTTGAAGGGTTCAACTTTTTCTCATCTACATTTACTCTCTATCAAGACGATAGCCAAGGGATCAGTCATGGCGGCGCTCCTAAGGAAAGTGATAGTTGGATGATAGATCTTGCATGGGGCTATCCTTTCAAAATAGGCGAACAAAAGTTCTATCTTACTGGCCATGTAGAATATATCGGCGAGCGAGAAAACGAGCTTGGTAATGATGTAAAAGGCTGGCTGCTCGCACAACCAATTCTTCAATGGGATCTCGGCTATGCGATGGGGATACCAGATAATCAGCTGATGTTAGGTGTGGAATGGCAGTATTGGCACAACAAACTTGGTACAGATACCAACGAATCCGTTCCTCAATTACACCTTGCATGGACTTTCTAAACCCAGTACCCATGATGCAGCGGCTACTAGCGTTTATGCTTCTTGTAGCCGACACTGAACTAAACTCCCTCTTGGCACCAAGACAAAACGAGATCTAGAGACTGCTTATTATCATCTAGTTTTCTGACACTTAGGTTCTTATAAGTGGCGAAATCTTGATATAGCGTAGTTAGTTTCGGCAACTGTAGCAGTGACACATACCTTGTTATGTTGTGGTGATACTCTGTTTTCATAAGCATAGGAAGGGAGTCTAATAAAAAAACTTGCTGTTCTTGATTCAACTCAGCAACCTGCTCAGCTCTTTTAACAGTAAGTTCTTGCCACATTAATACTGTTATTAACTCGCTGTCTTGGGTTTGATCAACGCGCATTTTCACTGTATTGACATAACGCTGATAGCCCTGCCATTGTTTTGACGCAATATAGCTATTGAGTAGGTTCAGGCCAACATAGCTGGCCTCGTAGTTCTCCCCCGACTTTTGGTGGTGTAGAAACGCCAGCCGATACAACTCAGCCGCTTTTTCATAATTTTCCCGATCAAAATATACGTTCGCTAAATTATTATGTAACGCTGCTTTAATATGTTCCTCTTCCCTATACTCGATAAGAGCTCTATCAAGAATCTCTTCAGCTTCATCCAACTGACCCGCTGTCCGATATAGTACAGCTAAGTTATTTATGATCTTTTGCTTTTGTTCATTTGTCGAAAATCGAATTGCACATTCATAGCTCTTCTCTGCCAGCTCAAACTTACCGGTCCTTCTAAAATAAATAGCAAGATAAGTGGCTATTTCACCTTTCTCATAGTTTAAATAATGTAACCAATCTTTATTTTCTGAGAAAAGGTTAATAATACTTTTGATTAACCCAACATCGTTTGCTCTAATTCCTGACTTGAGGCCGGCTAAATGAATTTCGTATAACCCTTTTGAAGGGGTTTTAGGCAGGACTGGCTGTACCTTGGTATATATTTCCAAAGCTTCGCTCGGATTAGACGCGTTTGCTCCCTGAATAGCCTGTAGTGTCTTGAATAGCTCGTTAGGCGTTAACACAACAAATGCAGAAAGCAATAATGCAACCTGTAGCACACAAATACTCCTATCGCGCCAGCTTAAACAATCATAATGAAGCTTAGTAGTTTACATCAAACTTATCACATAAAAGAGTAAAAATCTGACTCGACAATGAAGTTGATATTGTAGTGGGAGCGAATTTACCTCGCGATGTTACAAAGTAGGATGTTTTTATTCTTTTTGTTTGAGAGACCCAACAGCTCGGCGGGTAAACCGCCTCTTCCCTGTCCAGCACTTTGCTGGTGTTGTGGTGGGTGCGAGTTTACCTCGCGATGTT
>NZ_RCSQ01000204.1:0-6365 GCF_004103255.1 Pseudoalteromonas sp. PS5 | reverse complement strand
TAGTTATCGACAAGATTTTCTCTCCTCAAAATAGACCACTTAATTAAGATAATTGGTATAAATCAAAAAATGAAAATAAAAAGACATCAATATTGCAGCATTTTCGACTGCTTTACGTTAAAATATTCGGTTATACCAGTTACGCAAGTTCCTGTGACTTGCGAATAATTGTAGTTGGTATCAATTGGCAGCAGTTGCTGCTTATCACCATCACACGGGCTTCCTAACGGGGTATTTATGTCAGATAAGTGCTATATCACAGCGCAACAATTGCTAGAAGATTCATTTCGCTTAGCCGCTAAAGTTTATGAAGATGGGTTTAGACCTGACTTTATTATTGGTATTTGGCGTGGTGGTGCGCCTATTGGTATTGCAGTGCAAGAATTCTACGACTACAAAGGCATCGAAACCGATCACATTGCAGTGCGTACTTCCTCTTACTATGGCATTGGCAAGCAATCGAAAGAGATCAAAGTACATGGCTTGCACTATATAGTCGAAAATGCGAATGCCGACGACTCATTACTGATTGTTGATGATGTCTTTGATTCTGGTCGCAGTATTTTCGCATTAAAGGAAAAACTTGAAGAGCTAATGCGGTTAAACTTACCGCGAGATATTCGCGTAGCTTGTCCATACTACAAGCCTGCGAATAAGAAGGTGCCCATGACACCAGATTACTTTATTCATGAGTCTGATGAGTGGCTAGTATTTCCTCATGAGCTTTCGGGTTTAACCCCTGAAGAGTTAATCGAGGGTAAGTCAGATCTCGCTAATATTAAGCACTTGTTCGCTAAGTAGCTTAATATAAAAGCAATGAGGGCGAGTATTACTCGCCCTTTTTATTTACCTAAACTTCCGATAATCTGTTGTATTTTGGCTATGATCCCCATCAAGCCTGCGCGAAGCTATCTACAAATGCTTCAAGCGTATCAATGTCTACTGGCTTTAATCCTTCACTACTGCGCACTATAAGTCCTTTTTCTACTAATTCACTCACCACTCGGCGGTAAGCACGCTCGGTAGTAGCAAATCGTTCAGCTTCGGCGCTAACCGTTGAGTAGGCTCGTAATAGTGTCGGATTAGAGTTTTCCGCGCGCAACAAACAATCTTTAGCAATGTTATAGCTCAAAGGTAATAATAATTTGTCTAAGTTTATCTTCTGATTTTCGGTGAATTTTGCCGCAATGGTTTGTGCTGTGTACAAGCTCAGCTCAGGTTGCTCAAGCAGTAACTTTCGCCAGTATTTTAGCTCGATTAGGTGATATGTCACATCACTCAAACACGTTACCGTGTAAATACAAGGCTGATGATTCAGTGCCTCAATTTCCCCAATCAAAGTATTGTTACAATCTAGTTGGCCAAGCAACAAACGACGACCGTTACCGACATCATAACTAAAAGATACAGTTCCACTGGTGACTAATATAAGCTTACTCAGCGGCTCGTCTTGGTGGATCAAGACTTCCTTTTTACTGTGTTGAAAACTGTTACCAGCAAAAGCGAGTAACTGTTCGACCAAATTGGTTGAAAAATGATATTGAAACATCTAGATGGCTCTTCGGACAAATGTCCTATTTATTAAACTATAATGACGTTAGCATGAATTTTTAAGTTTTACGCTAACTCACACTGTTTAAGTAGTATCACATTACATCGCTGCGCGAATTTATTGCATGATATTACCTTTAAACCCCCACTTCCCGTGTTAGAGCTAAGTGATTGGTGCTAATTTCTAGGGGTTTGTGGGTTAGCCTTTTTATACCAATTTGCTTAATTAAGTGACCTACTGTGAGGCGAGAAAATCTTGTCGATAACAAGGCAAAATTTTACTTTTTAGAGGTTCTAAAGTAAAAAATTTTGAACGCCGTTAGCGCCAGATTGACTCCTTCATATTGAGCAAGTATTAAGACTAATCGATATTATTCTGCACGAGACACAAATTCGAGCATAAACTATATGCTAACGCAACTTAGGGGAGAGAACAAATGAGTTGGGAATATTTAGGCTATTTAGCCTCTGCTTTTTTGGTCTTATCTTTAATGATGAGTGATGTGACCAAGTTGCGTTGGTTTAATTTGATCGGCTGTATTTGTTTTACTGCCTACGGCGCACTTATTCAAGCGTGGCCGGTGGCATTAACGAATGGCTTACTGGCTCTCGTTAACACCTACCACTTGGTAAAACTGCAAAAGCGCTAACGCTGGTATTTTAATTCACCCGCAATCCACGTTTGCTCAACTTGAATATCGTCAATAACATCGTCGTTTACGGTAAAATAATCTTGGTCAATAAGAATAAAATCAGCCCATTTACCTTGCTCTAAACTCCCTAATTTATACTCTTGAAATGCACTATAGGCAGCGTCTAAGGTAAACGCACGTAGTGCTTGCACCTTGGTGAGCTTTTCAACCGGACGCCAGCCTTGTTCGGGTAAGTTTTGGTGATCTTGTCTGGTAATAGCAGCATGTAAACCATGAAATGGGTTAGCCAATTCAACGGGAAAGTCAGATCCAGCAGCTACTCTACTGCCCTGCTTCAAAAATGTTTGCCAAGCATACGCTCCTCGAAGCTGCTTATCATCTAAGCGTTTTTCTGCCATGTGCATATCCGATGTTGCATGCACAGGCTGCATCGAGGGGATAATATCCAAGGTTTTAAAACGTGGTATATCATCAGGGTGAACAATTTGTGCGTGCTCAATCCGATTTCTCAGTAGTCTCCCGCCCACTTTAGTAAACACATTTTGATAAGCATCAAGTACGATACGATTCGCTCTGTCACCAATAGCATGGGTATGTGCACTGTATCCATGACGGATACTTTGTATTATCAGAGATTCAAGCGTGGATTGGTTTTCAAGCATCAGCCCGCGATGACCTTTACGATCATGATAGTCACCAATTAATGCAGCACCTCGGCTACCCAGTGCACCATCAGCATAGATTTTCACACTGCGGATAGATAATTGATCTTGGGTGTCTTTGATTATCCCTGCCCCCAACATTTCACCCAGTTTAGGTGAGCTGGCGCTGAGCATCGCATAGACGCGAAGCGGCATAGTGCGCTGTTTTGCTCGAGCTTGGTAAACCTGCCATGTGGTGTGGTCAATTCCTGCATCATGCGCTGATGTGATCCCAATACTCAACAAGTGCTCTGCGGCTTTATCTAAAGCTAAGTTCACTTGCTCTTGAGACAGTGTTGGAACTTGGCGACGAACCAGCTCCTCAGCTTTATCGATAAAGATACCACTCGGCTGCCCAGTGCTAAGCTTTATGATTTCTCCCCCTTCAGGAGTCTGGGTTGCACTTGAAATATTGGCTAGCTCCATTGCTTTAGTATTGACCCAAATCGCATGACCATCGACTCGAGTTAACATGACGGGTTTATCTTTAACGTATTTATCTAAGTCCGCTGCGGTTGGAAATTGCCCACCGGGCCATAAAGTTTGATCCCATCCACGGCCTATTATCCACGCCCCTTTATGTGTTTTAGCGTAAACAGTGAGCCGTTTACCAATTTCAGCAATGGAACTGCTACCACGTACATCGAGGGTCAGCAAATTGTTACCTAACCCTATAATGTGCCCGTGCGCATCAATTAACCCTGGTAATAAAGTTTTGCCTTCACCATTAAACTTTATTGCATTGGGGTATTGTTCACTGAGGTCCTTTTCGCTGGTTTTAACAACCTTTCCATCTTTTATCACTAACGAGGAAAACCGCGTAACTGCTTGTGATTTAGTTGGCGTGTAGCCATTTACATTATGTATAACCGTGACTTGTGCTGTTGCACAGAGGCTAAAAACAGCCAAAAGCGCGAGGAATGTTTTTTTCATTTTCGTGTCCTTCACTGAGAGTTTTTATACCAATTCTCTTAATTAAATCGTCTATTTTGAGGCGAGAAAGTCTTGTCGACAACACCGCTTCCGCGTCCTTTAGGCACGGAAAAACCTTGCTATTTAGTGGTTCTAAATAAGAAGTTTTTAACGCAGTTAGTATTAGATATACGCCTTCAAATTGACCTAGAATTAAGGTTAATTAGTATTATTCAGCATAAGCATCTACAGGACTAAAGCCAAGCCTTTGCGTTAATTGTATACTTAACTTTATTACCTTAAGTTTGTTAACGTTGCGAAATAGGGAACCATAGTAGTGAAATTATTTATTGTCTATCTCGGTGGTCGTATCAAAGGTTGCCATATCGAAATGCACGATGTTCGGTTTGTTGCCGCAAACTCGATTGAAGAAGCATACCCTAAGCTAAAACAGCAATGGGTTGGTGATAAAAACGCCGTACACATGGATAGCTACACAATTATAGAGCATGCTGATGGTTATGCCGTAGAGCTTACTGAAGAGGCTGTGCAACAAGCTGAACATTTGTATTTTGTTAATTTAGGCGGGTATAAGCCCAATAGTTTAGCGGAGGCACACGACTTTGGCTTGTTTGTTGCCACAAGTGCTGATGAAGCAAAAACAAAAGCAAAGGCGCACCTATTGGCTGGATTTAGCCATATTCATAAGGATGATTTGCATGAAGTCGATGATTGTTTTGCTATTGATTTGTTCGACCAAAACTTAAATATAAAACTCACCCACAGCGGCCAAAGCACTCCCCTTACACCAATTTGGTTTGGCTACCACCCGCTATAATCGTGTATGTAGGTCACATTTTTAATCGCAGTGCTAACCCTCGTTATTTTCGTCGTTATCCGCTTTAATAGCGATTTTTATCGCGATAATAACGACGGCAAACATTAGAAAAGGTAGCGCTGCAAGAGAGTATTCAACTAAATGGCTATCTTTGTAACTAGGCTGAAGAATAAAATGGCCGCCAACACACATCACGATTACTACAAACAGTAGTGGTAACATCATAATCTCTTTGTTCTTCTTGTGTTTTTTCATTGTGAACTCAGCTAGTTATTCTTTCGTTGCGTGACATTACTCTCTCACACACAGTGTAAAAAAGCTTTGATCGAAATCAGTGCTGCCAATTATACCAATTTGCCTAAAGTTAGAAATAAAATTCGCGTATTTATCACTTGGGAGCGCCCAATGTCCGTGGTATAAAAGCAGGTATTGCTGAAAACGTAGTCAACTAACCATGACCAAAAATAACAAACAAATCATAGTGATCAAACTTGGTACTAGTGTATTAACTGCAGGCAGCCAAACACTCAACAAGCCAAGACTGATAGAACTGGTAAGGCAGTGTGTTACATTGCGAGAAGCAGGCCATCAGATCATTATTGTGTCGAGTGGAGCAGTTGCGGCAGGTCGTGGTGTGTTGTCGCAACAAGTTGGGCATTCACTAGCAGAAAAGCAAATGCTTGCAGCGATAGGCCAAGGCCAGTTAATCCATTTGTGGCAGTCACTTTTTGGTATTTATGATGTCAATGTCGCGCAAATGTTGCTCACCCGGGCGGATTTAGAGCACCGTGAACGCTATTTAACCGCAAGGGATATGCTCACTAAATTATTAGAGCATCACGTTATACCTATCATTAATGAAAATGATGCGGTAGCAACATCAGAAATAAAGGTCGGTGATAACGATAACTTATCTGCCTACGTTGCCATTTTAGCCAATGCCGATAAGCTGGTGCTGTTAACCGATCAGTATGGACTTTTCACCGCCGATCCCCGCGCTAACCCTGAAGCTAAGCTCATCGAGCAAGTAACCCAGATAAATGATGAGCTAAGAGCACTGGCGGGAGATAGCGGCACTCAACTTGGTACTGGTGGTATGGCCACGAAATTACAAGCTGCTGATATTGCACAGCGAGCCGGTGTTGATGTAGTAATTGCTAAGGGTAGCGAATATGACATTATCCCTCAGGTACTATCTCAGACCGCCCCCGCTACCACCTTTTTGAAATTTGATGCGCCAGTGGGTGGGCGTAAACGTTGGCTGCTGTCGGGTCCCAAATCATCAGGTCGCATTATTTGTGATAACGGCGCTATCAAGGCGGTGTGCCATCAAGGCGCAAGTTTACTTGCAAAAGGCATTGTTGCCGTTGAAGGTCAGTTTCAACGTGGCGAATTGATCCAAGTCTTTTGTAAAAATGGCAAGCTTCAAGCGCAGGGCTTGACCAATTTAGACAGTCAAGCCCTGAGTCTCGTGCTTGGCTGTCATAGTAACGAATTTTCACAGCGCTTGGGGTTTAAGACCGAAGAGGAGATCATTCATCGCGACAACATGGTGATTTTGACATAAAAGGAAGCCAATAAAAGCATCAATATCGCTGTAATACCAATTTGACTTAATATTTGCTCAGTTTGAAGGAGTAAATCTGACGCTAAAAGCGTTAAAAATTTCTTATTTAGAACAACTAAATAGCAAAATTTTTGCCTAGTTAT
>NZ_RCSQ01000203.1:0-6893 GCF_004103255.1 Pseudoalteromonas sp. PS5 | reverse complement strand
GCCTAGTTATCGACAAGATTTCCTCGCCTCAAAACAGACCACTTAATTAAGCAAATTGGTATGAGACTGAGTATAGGTCGGTGATACGACCTCTTTTTCCTTTTTGGGTCAGAATGTTCATCCCGCGTCGTTCAAAACAACGTGTTTAGTTATATTTTTTGCTTAAAAATCGACAGAGCACTAATGCCACGTATGGTATCGTTCAACGCCAAGTCAGATTATTACCATTACATCCTAAATATTGCTTGCTGAGGTTGAAACAACATAGTGCTCAGCTTTGGTCATTGTCGTCAGTCAGTACTTGTCTAATACTCCGTATCTTGTAGTAATTTTTACCGCACAAAAAGTGATTGCCAGCGTAGCATTAATACAGCATTGTGATATATGCTTGAGCAAATTGAGGGGGGAATAAATGCTACAAATAACAAAAAGTAATAAATTAAATGGGGTAAGTTACGACATTCGTGGCCCAGTTTTAGAGCAGGCAAAAAAGATGGAAGATGAGGGCATGAAAGTGCTCAAGCTAAATATTGGTAACCCTGCTGCGTTTGGCTTTGATATGCCAGAGGATATGCACCGAGACATTATAAAGAACCTTTACTCGGCACAAGGATACTGCGACTCGAAGGGGTTATATTCTGCCAGAGTGGCTGTCTATCAGTACTATCAACAAAAAAGCTTCCCGAATATAAGCGTCGATAATATTTTTATTGGTAACGGTGTTAGTGAGCTAATTCAAATGACGGCACAAGCGTTACTTAATGATGCAGATGAAGTGTTAATCCCTGCACCAGACTATCCACTTTGGACAGCTGCAGTGAAGTTATCAGGAGGTGAACCGGTTCACTACCTTTGTGATGAGCAACAAGATTGGTTTCCGGATATTGAAGATATAAAAAGTAAAATCACAAGTAAAACAAAAGCACTTGTCCTTATTAATCCAAACAATCCCACAGGTGCAGTTTACGATAAGGCGCTTCTTGAATCTCTCATTAATATCGCCAGAGAGCACAAGCTTTTACTGTTAAGTGATGAAATATACGAAAAAATTCTTTATGACAATGCCGAGCACTTTTCGATAGCTAGTTTATGTGACGATATTCCAGTGATCACGTTTAATGGTCTTGCCAAAACATATAGAGCTGCGGGGATCCGCATGGGGTGGATGGTATTAAGTGGGAAACTTTCGGTTATGCAAGATCTCACCACCGGACTTGAAATGTTGGCCTCCATGCGGCTTTGTGCAAATGTGCCTGCACAGTTTGCAATTCAGCAGGCGCTAGGTGGGATCCAGTCTATCGATCAGCTTGTAGAACCCGGGGGACGATTGTATGAACAGCGTGATATTGCGTTCAATGGCCTGAATGACATTGAAGGGATAAGCTGCGTGAAGCCCAAAGGCGCACTGTATGCTTTTCCCAAGGTAGACATGCAGCGCTTTAATATTAAAAATGATGAACGTATGGTGCTGGATTTACTAAAAGAAGAAAAAATCTTGCTGGTTCATGGGCGGGCTTTTAATTGGCCAACAGCGGATCATTTTAGACTGGTGTTCTTACCACATAAAGACGATTTAGTGCCTTCAATGGAGCGAATAAAGCGCTTCTTTGCTCACTATCGTCAGTAAAAGCATAGAAGTGAGTTAATACCAATTAATTTTTAATACCTCCTTAATTTTAAAGGAGTAAATCTGGCATGAGGTGTGTTAATAGTTTCTTATTTAGAACAACTAAAAAGCAATTTTTTTGCCTCAAAATAGATTATTTACTTAACCTGAGACTCGGGTAATTAGCTAACTAACTCATACTTTGCAGAACGCATTTTACAAACGATAAAAAGCTCGGAAAAGTTTCCGAGCTTTTTGGTGGGCTAGTAATGTAAATATATTTTTAGAACTAAAATTCGAAGAGGGGTAGTTCACCCCAATCCAAACGAAATGCTCAGAATTTAATTGGTGTTAGATTTCAACTCAGTTGTTACCTTTGATTGCTCATGCCCGTCTTTTTTGAGCCACTTGCGACCAAGGCGTTTAATATCCTCCAGCGCAACATACTGACATGGAATAAGCACCAATGTGATCACTGTGGCGAAGAGTACACCAAAGGCCAGCGAAACAGCCATCGGGATCACTATCTTAGCCTGTAAACTAGTCTCCATAATGATAGGTACCAAACCGATAAACGTGGTAAGCGACGTTAAGAGAATCGCTCTAAAGCGTTTGCAGCCGGCTTCAACCGCTGCATCTTTCAAGCTAGTTCCTGCATCGCGTGCTTTATTGACGAAATCGACCATAACGAGGGAATCATTCACCACGACACCAGCAACTGCGATGATCCCAAAGAAAGATAGGCTACTCATGGTCATCCCTAAAACCATATGACCAAATACTGCACCAACTACTCCAAATGGGATAACCGACATGATAATAAGTGGTTGTGAGTAAGAGCGCAGTGGTATTGCGAGTAAGGCAAAGATGATCATCAACGAGAGCGCAAAATCGCGAATTTGCTCGGCAACACTATCCATCTCTTCTTGAACTCGCCCAGCAACAGCACTTTGTACACTTGGATAATTTTTGAGTAAACTAGGTAAGTATTCATCACGAATTTGTTTAGCAATTTCAAATGGCTGAGCTACTTCTGTATCTACTGAAGCCCATACGTTGATAGTGCGTTTGGCATTCTCGCGACGGATACGATTAACACCATCGACTAGTTTTACATTAGCGACTTCAACTAGCGGAACTTCAGCGCCTTGTGGTGTTAAGATGCGAACATCTTGGATGTCACTAATTGTATCACGATGTTCTTTTGGATAACGGATCATCACTTTAATCTCTTCACCATCGCGTAAGATACGTTGAGCTTCAAGACCATAGTAACTGAAGTTAACCTGAGAGGCGACGTCCGCCAAAGTGAGCCCAAGACTGTAGGCCAGTGGCTTAAGCTCTAATTGCACTTCATCGGTTGCAGATTGCATCGAGTCGTTAATGTCACCAACCCCTTCGATGGTGGCTAATTTATCTTTTAATTTAGCAGCGACTTCTTGTAGTGCAGCCTTTTCTCTACCTTCTAATCTAAAGCTAATATCGCCGTCATCACGTCCACCATTCATAATACTGTCTTGAATGTTTAACGACTTCACTCCAGGCAGCGTGGGCATTGCATCACGCCACTTAGCACTCAATGCAAAAGTGTCGATTGGACGAGCGTCTGGTTCAACTAAGATAACCATGATGTTAGCACTGGTACGGCCATTCATGTTGACCATATAATCACGGATCATCTTTTTCCCATATTCAGCTTCGATTTCTTTATCAACACTAAGCACCATCTGTTCTATCTTTTGGATCGAGTTCAAAGTTGCTGTTTCTGATGACGATAAGTTCATATCAATAGAAATTCTTGGAAAGTCGTGTGGAATTTTAGGGTTAGCAACAAACTTAACTAAGCCACCAGCAAACATTCCTGCACTGACAATAAGTACAGCCAAAAACCCAACAATAACGGTATAACGGTAATGGATACAGCGGTTAATAAATGGTCGATAGCTGTTTTCGATAAGACTTTGTAAGCCACGATCCATCTTTTCTCTTAACCGATGAAACGGATTTTTTGGGTTACTAGGCTTGTCCTTCATTGCTGCTAAGTGGGCAGGTAAAACTAGCTTAGATTCAACCAAAGAAAACAACAAACAGAGAATAATAACGCCACCAATGGCTTTAGAAAATGCAGCTGTTGGCCCTGTTGCTAGGGTTTGTGGCAAAAATGCAGCAACTGTTGTCAGTACTCCAAACGTTGCAGGAATTGCGACTCGCTTCACTCCTCGAACAACATTATCTAAGCTATGACCATGTTTTTCGATTTCTGCGTGTGCGGACTCACCAACAACAATGGCGTCATCGACTACAATTCCTAACACAAGGATAAATGCAAACAGTGAGGCTAAGTTAATTGTGACGTCTAAAAAGCCAATAGGCATCATCAAAAATGCCCCCAAAAAACTCACTGGCAGCCCCATCATAACCCAAAATGCTAGACGAACACGTAAGAATAGCGCAAGCATTAACATAACCAATACGCCACCAAGCGCCATATTCTCTAACATCATGTTAAGGCGGCCATTTAGGTAGTAGGTCAAATCAATAAATGGTTCTAGTTCAACACCTTGTGGTAAAGCGCCTTTTTTAGCCTCCAAATAATTTTTTATCACAGAGGCGACTTTGGTAATGTCCTGATCTTTAGAGGCACTCACCTCAAATACAAGAGAATTTTTACCATTGTATTTCGAGTACTGTAAACCTTCTTCAAAACCATCATTAATGATGGCTACATCACCTAAATAGACTTGCGCGCCATCCGGTAGAGTCAACAGGGGGAGTTTTCTAAATTCATCACCACGGTATGCTTGATTTTCGACGCGCATTGAAATGTAACCATTTTCAGAACGGATTTGTCCTGCGGACATGTTTGCTGAAAAGTTTTTAACGGCATCAGCAACGGCTCTAAAGCTCAGCCCATATTCACGCATTTTATCGGGGCTTATCTCTATTGATATTTCGTAATCCAGCCCGCCATCAAAGCGCACTAGGTTGACACCAGGGAGTGATAGCATCTCCTCGTGAATACGATTACCCAGTTCTTTGAGATCATGAGGAGTGAGATCGCCATTCAATGATAGCCACATCACCTCTTGTGTTGCTTTGTCATGGCGAACAATAGGGCGCTCCATACCCGAAGGGAATGTTGATACAGCATCAACTTGCATTTTTACTTCATCAAGAACCTCTTTGGTGTCGTACTGTTCATCCACCTCTATCCATGTTTGAGAGTAACCTCGGTTTGAGTAAGTAATTAGTCGTTTTATTCCTTCGAGTCCTTCCATGGATTCCTCGATTTTTATGGTGATACCTTCTTCGACTTCTTGAGGTGCTGCACCAGGGTATACAGCTTGGACACTAATCCAATTACTGTCGTATTGCGGAAACATCTGCTTGCGAATTGAGAATGCGGTGAGCAGTCCTCCTACGATAATAAAAATCATCAGTAGGTTGGCAGCGACCGGGTTTCTTGCAAACCAAGCGATTAGGCCTTTTTCTGTGCTTTGCATAATCACTTACTCCTCTTTAAGTGCCAGCTGTGTGTTGGCACTTTGCATGGAAGCATCATCTATGCGTAGCTGCATTCCCTCTGAAGGGTAATCTAGGGCTGAGGTGATAAGCTGTTGACCGGCGCTAACGCCATTATTTACAACGACCATACCGTTATATTCACGGATGATGTTAAGTTTTTTATAGCTGAGTTTATCTTGGTCATCGAGCGTCGCTACGCGCCCAGATTTAACTAAGTGGTGAGGGATAAGTGTTGCATTTTCAATTAATAGACCTTGAATTTCAGCATTAATGTAAGCACCAAACCTAAGTGGTTTTAGCAAATGACTATAAGGTTGCTCAACTTGAGCCACAAGGTATGTCATCCGGCTTTTGTTATCAATTACTCCTTCACTACGAACAATTTGTCCTTTCCAGCTCATTGACTGTCCTGCCACGTCGGCGGTTAACATTACTTCTGCACCTACACCTTGTTGGGGTAGGTATTGCAGTTCTTTGTCTGCTACGGGGAGTCTAACTTCTGCGACAGAAGTTGCATTCAGTTTACCAAACCCATTACCTGGGTTTACTACACTACCAAGACTGACAGTACGAGACTCAATAATTGCATCGTAAGGGGCGCGGATATAAGTACGTTCTAAGTTGCGCTTGGCACGTTTTACCGCAGCCTGTGCTGCTTTAAAGCGCGCTAGCTTTTCTGCAAGCTGTGGCTTTCTTAAATAAAGCTCTGACGGGATTTTTTCATTCGCGTTGGCGGTTATTCGTTGCCACTCAGCTTTGGCAACCTGCACTTGAGCTTGTTCTATTTCTAGCGCTGAACTTGCCTGTGCCAATGAAGCCTCGGCCTCAATAAGCGCAGCTTCGTAGTCATTAGGGTCGATACGCGCCAGTATATCTCCTTCTTTAACAAAACCGCCTTTTACAAACTTCTCATCAAGATCAATAACTTGACCGCTCACTTGAGCAACTAATTCTGTACTATACTTAGGTGCGACGACACCGTACGAGGAGACGTTAAGTCGAACTGGTGCAACTTCAATTGGTTGAACCTGCACCAGTGGAAGAGTGATTTCCTCTGGTTTTTCTTCTGGAGGCTGTTTCATTGCAGACATAGCAACAGCCGCTGCAATACCCACCGCGAGAACGGCAACCGGTAGAATGATTTGTTTTTTACTAGCCACGTTAAAATCCTTCCTGTTGAATGATTTTTAATAATCCAGATTAACGGCTCTGGATCATCGATAAGCTTAAGGATACGCGAATAGTTATGTCGAGGTGTTTAAATCCTACGGGAATATGTAACAAAGCTTTGCGTACCTAAATTAATCGTTACATTCAGTAGCAATATGGAAGTTTTTACGAAATGGCAATTTTTCGATAAAATGCACAATTGATGAGAATTTTAGTGAGAAGCTAGATGGACTGTAGACTTGGCTGTGGGGCTTGTTGCATTGCACCGAGCATTTCAACGCCTATCCCGGGTATGCCTAACGGTAAAGTAGCTGGGCAGCGGTGTATTCAGCTTGATGAAAACAACCTTTGTAAATTGTTTAATAAGCCCGAACGCCCCCCTGTTTGTCTTCAATTTAAACCCATGAGGGATGTATGTGGTGATTCAAATGAGGCCGCGATGAAAATTATTACTGAACTTGAGTTACTGACCTAGTTTGGCTGGAGTTTGTCGGCTTTTATACCAATTTTCTTAATTAAGTGGTTTATGTTGAGGCGAGAAAATCTTGTTGATAACCCCGCTACCGCGTCCTGCTATCGCCAAGGTACCTAC
>NZ_RCSQ01000202.1:0-16757 GCF_004103255.1 Pseudoalteromonas sp. PS5 | reverse complement strand
AAAAAGTCATTAAACCAAGTAGCATCTTCAAGCCACTCGTTAAGCATATCGGTATCACGTTTTTCAGCACTACTCGGATTACGAGGTGGTTTAACTTCCCAATCGTAACCAAGCACAGCGCGGCGGCGTTTACCCAGTTCGCAGCTTATGTGGCCGTCTTTGTCCTCGATGTCTTTGGCCAAGTCGGCCATCGCAGCCAAATTGCCTTCTTCCGCTTCTTTTAGCAAGCTGGCCAGCTTTGCAGGGGTTAGCCCCTGCGTTGGGTGTTCTGCATATTGCCTAAGCAACATGCCCACTTGGGCATTTTCTTCGGTTTGATTTTTGTCTAGTTTATTAACTGATAGCGGATCGCCATTAATGTCTACTAGCATAGTTATACTCGCAAAATAGGTTTGATTGATACCACGTATACATCGAGGTCAAGGGTGTAGCGTTCAGCAGCTTCATAGGTGGGAGCCTCAATATCTATAAAGCCGCCAACGGTGGTAAAGACGTACTCGAACTTGATACGCCAGCGCATTACCAGCACCCCGCGCCCTGAAAGCTGCCTAGGTCTTCGTAGTTAAAATCGTTGCTGCCGCTCTTGCTTGGTAGCGGGGTAAACTCAATGGCGCTGCCATCCATCTCCACAGCGCGTACTAGCATGGCTATACTCACCGCGCTATCACCGTGGCGTTTCTCGCCTGAGGTGTCGGTAGTCTTGCCTTTATCAATTTGGGCAATGCCGTCTTTGAGTTTGATTTGGCCGAGGTCGTCTAACACATCCTGATCTTTTGGTAGTAGGATATTGTCCATCTCAAAGTAGTCTTTAAGCTTTGGCATCCACTCTCTGTACCAGGCTTGAGATAGATGTACGCAATCCACCATTTCTGTGCCGTACTTGAGCATGGCCGCTTCTGCCAAATAGCCACCGTTACCTGTAGCGTCGTAGGCTAAGCCACGCAAGCGCGGTAAGCGTTCAGTGATGTAAAACATGATCTGGCGTTGTTGGTCATAAGTGACGTTGCGCAGCTCCACAATAAAGGGCACAAGCAGGCGAGTGTCCTGAGCTATTTCGCCCACACTAAATACAGACAAGTCGCCTTTACGCGCAAAGTCTTCACCAAAGGCATGACTAAGCTCTGGGTTAAGTTTATCTAGTAGGGGCTGTACATACTCTTCACACCATTTTTTAACCTCACGAACGCGTTGCTCTTCAGTCCAAGTTTCAAAGTCGTCAGGTGCTTTAAACCTTACAACTTTAAAGTCAGCGGTGAGCGCACGTTCTCGCATTCTGCGGCTGAGGTATTGGCCCGCACCTTGGCTAGGCACACAGTACAGTTCCTCATTAGCTGCTTCCTTGGTGGCGTAAAAGTTAACTTGCTCTTTAAGCCATTGGTCTTCTGCTGCTTGGCTCCAGTCACGGCCAGCCATCAAGCAAATGCGTTTATAGAGGCCATGCTTCAGCGCTTTTTCAATGGGAATATGGTGAACGGAATAGTTTTTCTCACCGCGTCGTGCTTGGGTGATCAGTGTGTTAAATAAGTTGTCTACGCCGTTATGGGTAGAAATGATGCGCACCTTACCACCCCACATGGTCAGTGCCATTGCGGCTTTTAATACTTCGTCTAGCCTATCGTGGAATGCTGCCTCATCTATTACAACGTTACCTTGTCGGCCGCGTAAATTTCGGGGGTTAGAGCTAAGCGCTACAATCTTTTTGCCTGAGTTTGGAAACTTAATCTCAAAGGTGTTTATAGACTTTTTGGTGCCGTCTCCGTCCTCTTCTTCAAAAATACCTTCTTCAATTTGGCCCATCACCATATTGAGCTTTTGCGCCCAGAAAGCACAGGCGTCAATAAACTCCTTAGCCATTTCTTTATCTGAGCCAAGATAATAGGTGTTCTGCGCGTTGGTTTCTGCTACCGCGCTCATTACATCGTCTAGCGCTTCGGCAAACGTTAAACCAGTTCGACGTGACTTTTCAGCAATCTTGATAATGGATTGATCTTCAATCCAATCACGCTGGTACTTAAAGAGGATATCGGTTTTAAGCGCAACAGCTAATGAGCCAGTAATCTTATTAAGCGGCTGTGAGCCTGTGTCTAAAACATCAGTCACGTTGCAGCCCCAAAATATCGTGCTTAAAGAACGCCATCATTTCAGATTGAGTCTGAGGCAAAGCGTCATTCTTGGCTTTCTCATCCAAATCGTTGGCGAGTTGTTCCGCGTAGGCTTTCTGGATCTCCTTCTCTCGCTTATGGGCTGCCATTGCCGTGGCTTCTAGGCGCTGTGCTGCAAGCATGGTCTCTTTAATCATACCTACGTCAACGTCGGCTTCTTCGTCCGGGTTCATAAGCTGTTGCTGCATAGCTTTAAATAACTGGGAGCGGCCCATTTCAAGGATCAGTTTTGTTGTGTCACCTTGAGGCTTATCACCCAGTTCCGCAGTAAGTGCCTTGGTTGTCTCACGCAATTCTCGTAAACGCTTGCCAATAGCTTCCGTTTTCTGCGCATGGCGACTGAGGCCAGAGCGCGAGATAGTCGCCTCCTCATCCATGCCCGCATCGAGAATTAGCTGATTTACAGCAACCAAAATATCAGCTTGTGAATTGCCACTATCGCGTAGCATTTCGTCGAGCTTCTTCTTGATGTCTTCTGGCAACGCGTCAATCTTACTGGGTTTGCCTCTGCGTACAGCATCACTCATAGCTATAAACTCCGAGGTGCTGGGCGTTTAATGCCTGGTACTGTGCTGGTGCCTTCAGCTACATCAATACCTGAAGAGGTAATGCGTGCAACCCATGTATTCTCGCTGAGCTTTTCGTTTTTAACGTAGCCGTTTTGCTCAAGCCAGTTGAGCAGAGTTTTTAGCTGGTCGAGGCTACAGCCAAGGCCATAGCGCTTCAGCACATCTCGCAGCATGCTAGTGTTTGCGCCATAGTCCGCAGACTCTTTAAGCGCAATCAAAATACTGATCCGTTGGTGTTCAGCTTGTACTTCATGCATCGCCATGATTTTTTCCTATGAAAGTTGGATGGAGAAAATTAACTACAGTTGGTACAGCTTCAGCTGTTGGTTCACCGCACTCAGAGCACCGAAAGAGTGAGTAGTAGTTAGCTTTGTCGGTATTCATATCTTCAGCACAGATAACTTGAAAACCATCACATAGAAATGAGGCGTGCTTTACATCATCGCCCGTGAATACAACGACTTTGGCACCGCAAGAGCAGTTATCGTTAGTTATCGCCACTACGTGCACCTCTGAGTTCGTTTTCCATTAAAAGTGATGTTGTGTTTTGTAAGGTGGCTAGCTGAGGCGAGAGCGCATCAATTTTGCCACCCACCTCAATCAAGCGTTTGTCTAGGTCGTGTAAATCATCGGCACTCGGCAAGTCTTCAACTGTTTGCTCAACCGCGCTGACACGCAGCTCTAAAGCATCATGTGCTTTTCTACTCACAAATGTGGCTCTTAGCCATGCAATAGAGCCTGCGCCTACGATTACCACACCAGCGGCTAGCATTTGCTTCCACCATTCAAGTAAAAACTCCATCATGGCTTCCTGTAGTGTTTGGCTTGTCGCTCTAGCAGCTCTTGGCAATCCACACAATGCTTACAGCTATGAATTGCATCACGTCTCGCCTTTGGAATTTCAATGCCACATTCCAAGCAGTGATTAAAATCGACATCTTGGCCAACAAAATTGGCTTTGTTTTTATTGAGCGCGCGCTCTAAATCTTGCTCAGCCAAGCGCTGCGCTTGATCAACTACGTCCATTAGGTTTCCTTAGATTTTGAATGGCTGAAGCAGCCATGCTTTTAACACCCGGGGCTGCTTTCTCAACGGTGCGCGAAATCACTCATTGCGCTCTCCAAGTGTCTCAGCAAGGCGTTGCCGCACTTGTTGATAGGTATTGTGTCCATTTAGTCGGCATTGAATGTCAGTTTCACAAACAGACTGCCAACCACGTTTGAATTTGGACTGCATCGTGCCGTCGTAGCTGTGCAGTGGAATTTGGTTGGCATCAAACGGCTCGCCGTTCTGCCTCGCTTCAATCTCGGCCTTTAAACGTTTTATGCGACCTTGTTTATAACTCCATTCCCAGTTACGCCCCACGGTACACCTCGGCATAACAGCGTTCAGTGATATGGCTTAGGCGGTTCATCCAGCCGTTTAGGTTAGGGATTTGGCTATTGTCATCTAGGCAAATGCGCGCATATTTACGGGCGCGGCGGCTGATCAGCTGGCTAATAAACAGGTTAGGTAAAATTGACTGGCATTTTTTGAGCGTACGTGAGCCAAATACGCCATCCACCTCAGCATCTGCAATGCGCTGTACTATCCGTGTGATGCCATTGAGTCCATGTTGTACTGAGCCATCTAGTAACATTAACGCAACGCCGCTATTTAACTCATCGCAGTGCATCGGCTCCCAATAGTCGCGATAGTACAGTCGTATAGCATGGTCAATGGTGAGGCTTTCGATATCGAGTCGAGGGTATGCTCGCTGGCTAATGCCAAATTTAGTTAGTCCGCCACGGTCAGACGCAACATCATTTAGGCCGCCATCGTCACGTAAGCCGCCCTCTAAATACAAAACGGTTAATACGCTACGGCTAAACGCATCACTGTAGCCGCGCAACGCGGCGGCAATATTGGGTAGTTGGCGGTAATGTTCGAGTTGTTGAGGTGTGATCATTTGGCATCTCCATCAGGCTGTGCTGATAGAGTGCCAATAGCATTGGTGAGTGTATTTTAAACTGGGTTAATAAATTACAAGTGCACCGTGGAGATGTGCTGGTCTTCAATTATACCAGTATTGTCTAAGTCGGCTGTATAGTTGAACCCAAAGCCCAAGCTAACGGGTTTTATCCAAATGTATTCTTCAAGGTTGCCAAAAACATCCCGAGAGCCTTTAGCAAGCAAAACCACATCTTTGCGACCCACAGACAAAGAGAACTTACCTTCTTTGTCTGTGATTGCTGAAGCAATTGGGGTTAACTGTATTTTATCAATTAGCAAAGTTTCCAAGGCACACTGATTAACAAGGTCTTTGGCCTTATTGTAATCTTTGCGCTTATGCGGGTTTCTTACCATCGCTATTTGCAAATCCATTAAGTCGCTTTGTGTGGGGACAACGCCGCAGTTAATTGTGGCGTAATGACGCTGGTTTGCGAGAAACTCATTAAACTCGTCATAGTCGTAAGCTGCTACCTTAATTAAGGGCATTGGCACGGTGCTGCGAGATTGAGTAAGTATGTAGGCATCACCAGTTATATGGGTTGGGATCATGAGGTATACGCCTGCGAGGCACATCAAAGCGATGATGTAGTATTTCATAATAAGTCCTTTTAGTTGTTCAAATTTAATTGGCTATTAAAACATACAAACAAATCCTGACATTTACAATGGCGGATCAAATTTGTTAAATCAAAGTTGATTAAAGTACCCAAGAAACTGAGTGTTGTGCATTGCCAAATTATCACACAATAACGCTAAATACGGGCGTCCTGTCGCAAATGAGTAAAATTATTCCGAAAATGAACACAAAACTATTTGCCTAACATTTGGCAAATGTTATAGTTGAGTTAATGGATTGAGTAACCAGTAGAACGTAGCACGGACAGCCACGGCATCCGTTCCCATTTTTAATCTAGTTTAAAATAAATCCATTCGAAAAGTGTTAAGCTGATAGCTCCCAACTACAGGAGTTTTTAAAAATGCACATGAATAAATCAAACAAAAGTACCATCAAGCCTCTTAAGAAAAGAACATTGATTTTGGTTTCGGGTGGTAATGGCAGTGGGAATGATCCCGGTGCTAAAACCAAAGCTCCTGAAATTGAACATTATGCAGGCTGGAGAGGCTACAATAAAAAGTAAGTTGAGTTGTAAAAAATGTTCCCGGATTACCTAAACAAGCTACATGAGATAAATACATGGATTTGGTTGATTTCAGTAATTGCACCATTGGTGATGTATTGCTTGAAAATAGGCTCTCGTTCTTATTACATAGCTGCGGCGGTCTGGGTTTTTTCTCAATTCTTGAACCTGAGGCTTGAGCCTTACTTAGATGAGATTGTTTCTGCCTCACGAGATAACTTAGTGTTTTGGTACGGCACTTGGGCAACTTTAGATGTGATGTGTATATTCGTGATTTACTATGCCCACGTAAGGCATAAAGCATGTATAGGTTTCACATCCTTGAGTGTTATGTTTGCATATACAGCGTTGGGTTTCCTCCAAGTTGCTCGTTTTTTTGAACTGGAAATCTTCGGTACACACAACTTAAGTCCAATATACACTCTGGGAATAAACTCAGGAAATCTCGCGATCAGTGCACTGATCGCATTCCCATTAGTTGGTTATTTATGGGAACAGAAACTAAAACCAAGGAATCAAAATGTTTAGCCTTATATACTTTTCTGGTTTAATAATATTGAGCATCTCAATAATGAGTGCATCTATTAAATTGCGAGGTGGTCCGAAAGACTACGTGCATAGCGATATATTTCAAGATGATAGGCTGGGAACCAAAGCTTATATGCTGCTGAGGCAAAGAAGAGATATTGACAGTATGAATGACCAGTTTACTAAGTATATGGCCTTGGTTGAGTGGAAGGATGAAGCTGATGCCTTCAATATTCTGTGTGAGTCAAATTTTAACAACGCTCATTCATCAAACCTCATTGAGTTCAGTAAGAAAAAGTAGGGGCTATTTCGAACTCCTACTTTTTGACTTTATTACATCAGGTTGATAAGTCTCTCCAATTTCCCTGAATAAACTAAACATTGCCATATTTACTAACGATTCAACATTTGCATCAGGTGACTTGTTCAGCAAGCCTAGCTCAGCTGTGTTGTATAAAAATGCTGCTAGCGCTTCTTGAAGATTTTGCTTACTGAAGCAAACGACCCCGTCTTGTTGTAACTGTGTTCTTTTACCAGTTACTAAATAACCTACGTCAAAGCCCAACTTCGCTAGTTCAGTTAATTTATCTGAAGGTATTGGTGTACCACTTTCCCACCTGTAATACGTAGACTTACCAACTTTAATAGAATCATAGACTTGCTTTTGTTGAAGGCCTAGCCTCTCTCTTTCTTCAATTAATTTACGGTTCATATATGGGATTTCTTGTTGACAGGGTTCAAATGTGAACCCTATACTTGGCCTAACAATTAACCAAACCTTTTATTTTCACTCGCCAAAGTTCAGGTAAAAGGTTTACTCAAAAAGGTAATGTACTATGAAATCCTCCGAAATTAAACAAGCTATTGCAAACGAAGGCTATTCGCTTTCTATGGTTGCTGATGCACTGGGTGTTAGCCTCGCAACTGTTTCAGGTGTCGTTTGTGGGCACACTAAGTCTCGAAAGGTCGCAAATGCTATTGCCAAGATCATAGGTAAAGAGACCTGTGATGTTTTCCCCAACGTTACAGTAAGCCCACCAAGAGGGCTGATTAACAGAGAGCAAGGCGTTAACCAGCTTCAACAGCTTTTGGCCTCGTAAGGGCGAAGTAACCATTTAATCATTAATTCCGTTACAGACCTTACAGGAGCCACACAATGCACATAATTAGCCCGTACATAGCACAATGCTATCAGCGCCAACAAAGCCGTGTTTTGTTGTTGGTACAAGCGATTAACCACCACTCTGCGCTCAATATGCGTATAGCTGCCAAGTTCAACAATAAGTTGGCGCAGTTCTTTAGCGCTCGCGCAGTGCACAGCGGCACAAGGTTTATCGTCAATACACAGCCATTCAAGCAAGTTATTAAATTGGTAAGTAGCAAATTCGGTTTGCATGGTTTGATCTCCCGTTTACGTGATGATCAAATTCTAGCCAGCGAGATCACTCCTTGGGAAGTTCCAAAAATTCTTTCTTTTTGGAATACCCGTAAGCTGACTTTAACATTGCAAGTTGGAGGGATTTATGACCAAGCCTAAACGCCGCCAGTGGAGCCGTGTAGTCGCTCGCAGCCTGCCTGAGTCCTTACAACTTTGTAAGGAGCATGGAATGGCGACACGCAATATGAGCGTCCCACGCATCGCTGATAGAACGGGTGTAAGCACCGATATGCTTTATAAATACCTTGGTAATGGCGATATGCCTGCTAGCTTATTAATCCCATATATGGCTGCTACAGGTAGAGAATACCCACTCCAATATATGGCACACAGCTTGGATAAGTTGGTTGTCGATATGCCTAAAAGCAAAAAGCCTTCAATGCCAACATTGAATCATCTAAACCAATTTGCAAATCAGGTAATTGGAATGGCCATGCAATTGGAAGAAGGTGGAGGTAACCATCAACACGTTGCAGAGCAAATAGTTGTTCTGATGCAAGAATTGGCTTACCAAAAACTCGAAGTCGAACGTCTCGACGATCCCCAGCAGCAGCTTATTTAGGAGCAAATAGTATGACTATCAAAGACCAAGTTGCGCCTAAAAAACGGAAAAACGAACAAAGTTCGAGTGTTTGGTTAGGTCAACAAAATGGTAAATCAATCCGCCTAATGAGTATGGAAGAACTAAAAAAGCTAGCAGCGAGAGGAGAGAAGCTATGAGTATTTTGACGCAACCCGTTGAGCTTGAGCACATAGGTGTGAATAAAGCATGCGTATTTATTCAGTGTCAATGCTGTCGGCGCAAGGAGTCCTCTCTGCAAGTCAATATAACACCATTGGAATGGCGTGATGCAGCGGTAGCTGTTGGTTGGCGGCATGTGATGACTGAGTACACAGATATAGATGTAGTTTGCCCTACCTGTGTTGAAGCGTTTCATCTGCCTGTTCAACGACCAAAAAAGGAGGCGGTATGAAAATCTCTAATCATCGCAGTGCCTATGTATTCAAAGAAGGCCATCAACTAACAGTATGGGTTTGTCCAGACAGTGTGGGGTTTGTCAAAAGTGGTCAATGGGATGCTGAAAAAATGGAAAACAACTCATTGTACCTAACGGCCCCAGCGACCCGTGAAAATTGGTATCAACTACATGCTTATGTACGGAGGCTGTTTAGCCCTGTAACCGTGGAGTGTGGGTGATGAGTAACGAACGATATCTATCCCCACAAGTGCAGCGAGTACTAACAACGATTGAGCTTATGGCTGGGCATGAAGTTGAGGGCGTTGAACCTAAACAGTTAGCTGCTGAGCTAAACACCAGTGCTGCAGATGTGACGCGTATCTTAGCCAATTTGGCCGAGGCCGGTTGGGCCGAACGTTTGCCGAGCAATGATAAACGTTGGCGACTGCACAAAAAACCTGTGCAGTTGAGCAATACGGTTGATCACAACATGAAGACCGTATTGCGCAATCTGCAACTGGAATCCAACAACTACAGTATTTTGAGGTAGTTATGAGTGAGAAAGATATAACACCTAATATGGAAAAGGCCCTAGTTGAGGGCAAAGACCTGCTTGCTTCCAAGCAGGATGCCCTTTTACAGCTAGGTCAAATACAAGCTTTTAACTTTATAGGCAAATTGGTAACCGTTAGCGAATTAAAAATACTTCAACAAGTTAAAGAATCCAAATCTTTCAAAGGGTTAACATATAAAAACCCAGAGGGAAAAGTGCTAACTGTTAGCACTTGGGATGAGTGTTGCCAGTATTTAATTGGCATGAGTCGCCAAAGTGTTGACAATCGGTTACTAAACCTACAGCAATTTGGTGATGAGTTCTTCGAACAAGCTCAACAAATGAAGCTTGGCTACCGTGACTTGCGGGCTTTGCGTCAATTACCTGAAGAAGAGCAAGCACACGTTATTGAATCAGAGGCTGTTGAAACAGGTGATAAAGAAGCCGTAAAAGAGCTAATCGACGAACTCAAGGCCAAACACGCCAAAGAGAAAGACAAGTTAACGCAGGAACTGGACGCAACCGAGCGCATGCTCAAAGTGTCTCGTGATTCATCTTCTAAAAAAGAAGAGGAAATCATCAAGCTTAAAACCGACTTAGAAAGCAAAAAGTTTAGTGCCGAACGCTGGAAAGGCGAAGCCAAGTCATTTTTTGAAGCCTTGGCTAAAACCCAAAACCAAGTGCGTGAAGGGTTTAATCAAATGTTGGTACTCAGTGAGCAGCTTGAGACGGTAAAAATTGACGATAAAACCTATGATGCCGCTAAATCCGCGTTTTACGCTGACAGCAAAATTTTACTAACTCAACTCGCGCATGTGTGGAACGAAATACACCGCACCTATGGCGACTTAGACGATGCGCGCCCCAGTGGTGAGTGGCTGGCCGAAATGGGCTTCGAAGGTACAGAGGTGATGGAATGAACGCATTATCTCTAGAGTACTGGGCTGAGCAGCTAGACAACGCAGGCCACGGCCAAAAAGGCACAATTCGCGAGCAAGCGTGCAAAACGCTAGGACTGAGTAAAGACGCGTTATATCGCCGATTAAAAAGCCTTGGCTGGCAAAGTGGCAAAGCCAAACGCAGTGATGCAGGCACAACAGCGATGGACGATGAAGCCTTGAATATGCTGGTGGCCATTTTAAACCAAGGGGTACGTGATAACGGTAAGCGGATCATGGATGTTACCACGGCTAAATCAATCTTGGTTGCTAATGGCTATGCCTGCTTAAGTACAAGCCAGATCAGCCGTGTACTAGCTAAACGTAATGCCTCAGTTAGTGCGTTAGATAGAGCAACACCGCATGTTCAAATGCGCAGTTTAGCGCCTAATCATGTACATCAAGTAGACCCTAGTTATTGTTTGCTTTATTACCCGCCAGGTAAAAAAGGCAAAGTGCAGCGCTACGCAAATGACTCTGAGTTTTACGCAAATAAGCCAGAGAACTTAGAGCGCATAAAGCACTTGCGAGTGTGGCGTTATGTATTGGTTGACCACAATAGCGGCATGATCCGCGTGCGTTATTACGAGTCAGCGGGTGAAACGCAAGCCAACATGTTCGACTTTTTAATGTGGTGTTGGAAGCAACACGAAGGCTCGCCATTTATGGGCGTGCCACAAATTCTGTTGTGGGATAAAGGCAGTGCCAACACAGGTAAAGCAATTACCAATGTACTAGATGCACTCAAAGTTAAAAACATACCTCATGAGGCAGGCAACCCCCGCGCTAAAGGTGCTGTGGAAGTGGCAAACAACATTGTTGAAAAGCAATTTGAAAGCCGCATTTTGTTTGAACCGGTTAGCAGTGTTGACGAGCTAAACGAGTCGGTATGGGCATGGCAAGAGGCATTTAATGCCAACAAAATACCTGGCATGAACTGCAAGCATAGTCGGCACAAGCAAGCACGTTCCGATGTATGGCTAACCATATACCAACCACAAAACCGCGACTACCTGCGCATGCTGCCAGATGAGCAAGTTTGCAGACTACTACTGACCAAAACAGGTGAAACACGGAAGGTGAACGGTGATCTGGAGATCACTTATGTTCACCCACGTACCAAACAGCAGCACCGCTATGACGTTAGTGAACTGGAGCATGTCCGTAACGGGATCACGGTTTCGGTTAGTCCAATTATTGTGGGTGATACGCCGGATTTATTAGTAGGTGTTACAACCCCCCTTGATGAAGTGGTGTATCACCAAGTTCAACCAACAGATGTTGGTGAAGATGGCTTTAGGTTAGATGCCCCTGTAATTGGTGAAGAACACATCCAAAACAAAGACACAGCGACTCAAAGCGCAGCTAAAGCAGCGGATAGGCTCGCTTTTGAAAATCTCAGTGATGTAGAAATCAAGCAGGCTAAGAAGAAAAAGCTAGCTCCATTTGGAGGCGCGTTGGTCGCTCACACACACCTCAAAAATGTTGAGCACGACACCCGCATTGCGCCTAAGGGAGAAACTATTGAGCTAGACAATCCGATTGCTAAGCAAGTCGCCGAAGGCTCGCGTAAAGGCAAGGTGTTGGACTCGCTCGATTTACGCATGGTTGTCGCACAGCGTTTGGGTAGGCCGCTGCGTCCTAACGAAATTGATTGGCTGCATGGCCAAAGTATCGCTGAAACGGAAGTGTCAGCGGTTGTTGAACAGTTGCACCTAGGAATTGTGGAGACTCCAGTGCTGAAGATAGCGAGATAGCAGTTGAAAATAACAAAGCTTAGCCATGTGTTTGAAGTACTGGGAGTTAAGCAAGCCCAAGTAGTAAAAGCATTAACCGCTAAAGGGCTGACCTTTAGCAAAGCCAGTTTAAGCCGTGTAGCAACACAAGCTGACTGGCCAAAAACCTGTGATAGCAAAGCGATTAAAGCAGCCATTGCAGAGTATTTAAAAGAACTTGGTGCAACCAGCGAGCAACTAACCGATTTGTTTACCTGGTATGAGCCAAACAAGAACGCACAACCTGAAGTTGAATATGAAGATCCGGAGCCTGAAATGCTAACAGCTAACGCAAAGAAGTTTTTTAAACTACGTCGTGACCCGTTTGAAAACGAGATAACGAGCGAGGATGACCTATTTTTGGTTGATGCCCACCGTATTATTTTAGAAGACATGCTAACGGCCGCGAACGCTGGCAGCATGATTGCACTCTATGGCGAGTGTGGAAGCGGCAAGACGATTATTCGCCGTACCTTTATACATCAAGTGCAACAAGATCATCCTGATGTGATTTTGATCCAACCTGCACGATTAGACCGCCGCAAGATAACCGCAGAGTCTATCTCTACCGCTATTTGTAGAGCGCTACAAATCAAACATAAACCAAGTGCTGAAGAGCGTGATGCAGCAATAGAAGAGGCATTGATTGAAAGCGCCAACAACGGCCATTTACACCTAATGGTAATTGATGAGGCGCACGATTTAAGCGCTGATGTGATCAAGCTACTCAAGCGTATTTGGGAGTTAACGCACGGGTTTAGGCGTGTGATGGGGATTGTACTGATCGGCCAGTCGGAACTTGCCAAAAAGTTAAGCGGTCAGCACGTTCGTGAGTTTAGCTGGCGCTGCAATCAAATACGGATGCAGCCGCTAGGGATTTATGTTCCTCAGTATATTCGCCATAAGCTATCTCGCGTTGGTGTAGATGCTGACAAAATTTTTACCGAAGACGCCCTTAGCGCGATTCGCGGCAAGTGCATGGGGCGCATTCGCCACGGCATTGCATTGGATGATGCCGAGCTAGATCGCTCTTACCCACTCAATGTGAACACTTGGCTTGCTAAAGCCATGAATGCCGCCGCTCAAATTGGTGAGCAGCAGATCACAGAATCATTAGTTTTAAAGGTGTAGCCATGAGTCAACAGGTAGAAATTCAATTAACGGGTATGGCTTTGGTTCAAGTGACTAAAACAGTAACGGTTTCACAAGAGCAATCAAAGGCACTTTTAGCTGATGATGGCGCAATGAAACACCTTTTAGCCAGTGCTGTGAACGCGCCAGTAAAGGCTTGGGACAACGTTTTTGGTAAGCGTGAGCTGATAGAAACAATTGAGCCTACGGGTGTTCGGTGTTTAACCACGCATTGCGGTTGGGTTGGGGAAGGCGTAAGCGTTTGCCCCAAATGCCAGGGCCAACGCTTTCACAAATTTCAATCTATTCAACCAAGGTAGTAAGGGATCATCATGAATACACAAGACAATACACCACGCACATTTTTAGCAAACCCGCGCGGTTATCAAGTACCGCTAGACAAAATTGCAGCCCACGACATTGAAAAACACGACCTAGTAAATGGGTTTGTTGATGAGGCTAAGGCGCTATCTGAGTTGCATGACGAATTCAAGCGCAAAGTGTTTAAGAGTGTGAACACATTTATAGCGGATTTGTTTGCAAGCTATAACGTTGAGATAGGCGGTAACAAAGGCAATGTTACGTTAACCAGCTATGATGCCAAGCGCAAGGTAGAGGTTGGCGTTGCTGATCAGATCACGTTTGGCCCTGAGATAAATGTGGCAAAAGAACTCATTGATAAAGTGATCAATGAAAAGCTGGAAACACTAGGCGAAGACAAGCTACTACGCCAAATTGTACAAGATGCGTTTAGCACAAATAGTGATGGTAATTACAACAAAGCGCGGATCATGGCGTTACGTAAATACCGCCTAGCCAGTGATAGCGAAGATTGGGCCAATGCGATGCAAGCGCTTGATGATGCAATCATCTTGTCCAGCACCAAAACCTACGTGCGCTTTTACGAGCGCAATGCGCTAGGTAGTTGGGTTCATATCCCATTGGTAAGCAAGTCTCTATAAAGGTGGCGTTATGTATTTATCAAAATCAAAACTGATTCAATTAATACATGTAGGTAAAACGAGTTTAGGCTGGGACGAAGATTTGTATCGTCAAATTTTAGTCAAACTGACTAAAAAAGAAAGCTGCAAAGGTATGAATTTAGGTGAGCTTACAAGGGTCTTGGATCATATGAAGGACAAGGGCTTTAAAGTCGAGGCTAAAAAGAGTGACAAAGGTCGTAACTCGCCAATGACTCGTGATATAGCCCCCGAAGACAAAACCCCGCTAGATAAACTGCGCCAGGTGTGGATCGAAATGGCTCATGCTGGTTTATTGCGGGACGGCTCAGAACAGGCGTTATTAAGCTGGGCCAAGGGGCAAGCTAAGCGGTTCAATAAAGGGGTTGCCGTTGAGCGTTTAGAGTGGCTTCAGCCTAGTATGCTTCACTCGCTTATCGAGCAGTTAAAGCAATGGCGTAAACGGTTGGAGGTAGAACATGGATAACTCATCAAGTCATAGAGCTGATGGCATGCTGCTAACTATTTTCGAGTTGGTTACTGAAGGCGTTAAAGCGCAGTTGGATGATGAAGCAGCCATTGCGCTTGGTCGTGATGTCGTGGATAGAATCCGGCATACATTTGGTGGTGAGTTGGTCTATGTATGTAAAGGGCGTTCGCTCGATGCAATCCTTACGAGCAATCAGATATGGGCTGAGTTTAACGGCAACAACCACGTGGAGTTGAGCAAGAAATATGATTGCTCGGTGCAGTGGGTTTATAACGTTGTTCGCACAATGACAAAGCTAAAACGGGCCGAGATCCAAGGCGACTTGTTTGATTCTAGCAAAGGTAAAGGTCCTAATGATGGAGAGCCGGAGTTATGTTAAGACCCGAAGATGAAATCACAGTAAACAAATGGCTGTTGTTGCTAGTACTCTTCACCTTTCTATTAATTGGTTTTGAATTTGGAAAAAGGCTATATATAGAAGAGCAATTGGAAGCACCACCTTTATATAAGGTAATTTGGGAGCTAATGAGTGAGGAAGAAAATGAAGAGTAATAATGTAGCACTACAACATATAGCTAGTTATCTAAATGCTCATGGCTGCAAAACCCTAGATGAAGTTGATGGTGCTTTGCAGTTGCTGATTGAAACGGCTAAAGTTACACAGAGCCAGTACAGAAATGGAACTGCTGAGAAAGCGACTTCAGTAAACTAAAATTGAGAGCGGCGTTATGTCGCTCTATTGATTTATTCCTTATCTTCCCCAATATCTATCGAGAATCAACTGAGGAATGAAAGATGAAAGACTTACAACATAAAGCTAATAAGCTAATCGAACTAACAAACCTTGCACTATCTGGCGACGCCGAAACCCGATTCGAGAAAGCCGCTCTTTATGCTGCTGCACAGCAGCTCAAATTAGAGTTTGAAAAATTTGACGGGCTAAGCCATCAAATTAAAGAGCCTGTAATTTATCTTGTGAGTGGTATAAGTGAGATAATGGGCTTCGAATCTGAACAGGTTACTGATACTGAAACACTTTATGCAAATTTGAACCAAGAACGGTTCAAATTAGAAAGTGCTGTCGAAAAATGTGAATATTAGAAGTGTTATTGGTTGGTTAAATGATAAGTGACTAACCTTACCATTTGACCTGTCAGATTTTATCTAAACAAATTCATATTAGTTGACTAATAACTTTTTGATACACCTTACTCTGCTGTCTTTTAATATTGCGCCCCTTAATTGAAGAATATGTGCATTAACATATTTCTTATATGAGGCATATTCACATACAACCTCATGGGGAATGAGTAGTGCGTCGATAACTTCATAATCTTTATCAAAGACTATTGCTGCAAGTAAGTCGAACTCTCTTTCTTCTAGCTTTCTTATGGCGCTTAATTGTCGCGATTTATTTTCTGGTGTTATTCGCCGACCCTTTACTTGTACTTTTACACCTTCTGAATCGATACCGTCATAACCCGCAGATGAATTCACAGCCAAATCTAAACCTAGTCCTTTGGCTGCGAGCCACTCCGCGTAATCACCGAGAGGATTATTTTTGGTTCGAACAACTTTCCTTCTTTTTAATTCATTAATTACGGATGATTGGAGCAGAAGGAGCTCCTTTATTGATAACTCTTTAAGGTCCATTGCTCTCTCAATTAATAGTTTAACAGCATAGCCTAGACAAGAAGAGGCACGTGCTAACGAAAGTAAAAAATCTATAGTAAATCAAGTGCTAATATAAATATACTGAACATTGAACTTTTATCCGTAACTGTCAACATCTCGATAAGAAATACACGTTTGAAACCAAGTATGTTGGTTTTTATTATATTAAACTGATTTTAAAATAGGCACTCACTAAATCCCGAACTCTCCCACATATTCCCGTAGTTTTCGCACAATTAGCTATATAGTTTTTGTACATTGGATCATGCAGCAATGCGACGGGTTTTCTGCTATGTGGGATTTCAAAAGAAAACCTCACAAGATAATCAACACATCGCGAGGTAAACTCGCTCCCACCACAACATCAACAAAGTGCAGCACTGGTAGGAGGCGGTTTACCCGCCGAAAAGAAACCCTTTGCAGCAATGCAGCGGGTTTTTTGCTATGTGG
>NZ_RCSQ01000201.1:0-9362 GCF_004103255.1 Pseudoalteromonas sp. PS5 | reverse complement strand
TTTAACGCAGTTAGCGTCAGATTCACTCCTTCAAATTGAGCAAGTATTAAGACTAATTGGTATAACATACTACTGGTAATTCAGCACTTCTACACCCATATCTTCTTTAACGTGTTCAATTACCATATACGTATGGTTAGTACCAACTCCCGGTATTTCAACAATTTGCCCCAACACTTCACGGTATTGGCGCATGTCCTGAACTCGGATTTTAACCAAGTAATCGAACCCTCCCGCCACCATGTCACAAGAAACAACATTGGGAATGTGGACTATATGCTGTTTGAATACTTCAAACACCGCTTCTGTTGAGCTCTTTAACGTGATCTCTACATGTGCGACTAAATGCTGTCCTAATTTTGCCGCGTTTAATCTGGCGGTATACCCTTCAATATACCCTTCCGCTTCGAGTTTTTTTACTCGATCAAGACAAGGACTTGGGCTCAAATTTACCTCTTTTGCCAAATTTACATTGGAGATCCGGCCATTGCGTTGCAACGCATCTAAAATCGCTAAATCAATGCGGTCAAGTACCCGAGTTTTAATAGAAGTCGTCATATCAGCATAAAATTTTGTGAGGCTGTGAGATTACCCGCAAATTTACCGTATTCCTTAAAAATAAAACAGCATATTCTGCTGTCTTTTCGATAGAATGCCCGCGAAATTAACGATAAAAGACAACGCTGTACATTTCACGTTTTTACACAGCCTTGTTTGAACATTTACATTGTGCATTCTGGCTAAAATTTGAACGCATCTCTAGGTGTGTTATGGTTAGCAATGTGACTGCATCATTTTGTCGTAATTGCGTCTATCTATAAAAGTGGAACTACATATTAATCCAACTTGCCAGCTTGGGTATGCTTTTATTTGGAATGGTAGTGCCGAGTTCACGTTAAGTGTAACTTTTTAGGTAGATTCGAATTACATGTATTTTTGACTCCAATTTTTGAGGGTTGCTTATGCTTTATAACGGCGATTTGACAACTAACTGTCCTATCCGACAAAAGATCCGTGACTTTTACCGCATTGATGAAAACGCAGTAATTGATCATATTTTACCTTTAGCTGAGGTAGGCGTTACAGCTCGAAGCCGAGCATGGGAACGTGCACGTCAAATGGTTTTAAATATCCGTAGAGATCAAGATGGTCAAAACGGCGTTGACGCGCTTTTAAATGAATTCTCTCTTTCTACCGAAGAAGGCGTGGTGCTCATGTGCTTGGCAGAGGCCTTGCTTCGAGTACCAGACAAAGCGACACAAGAAAGCCTGATCCGCGACAAGCTGGCAAAAGGTGATTGGAGCTCACATTTAGGTAGCAGTGACTCGTTATTCGTTAACGCGTCAAGCTGGGGGCTATTAGTTACCGGTAAAATGGTGAACTACTCAGACAAAAATAAAGAAGAGCAATTTGGTGTGCTTAAGCGCACAATTGGTCGTCTTGGTGAGCCTGTTATCCGTAAGTCTGTGAACTACGCGATGAAGATCATGGGTAAGCAGTTTGTAATGGGTGAAACCATTCAAGACGCCATCGTTCGTGCAGCTGATAAAGAACAAAAAGGATATGTATACTCGTACGACATGCTAGGCGAAGGTGCACGTACGATGAAAGATGCGGATCGCTACTTCCAAAGTTATATGAGTGCAATCCACGCTATTGGTAAAGCGGCCAAAGGTCGTGGCCCGGTGAAAAGCCCAGGTATCTCAGTTAAACTTTCAGCGATTCATCCACGCTACGAATTTACACATCGCGATCGCGTGATGAGCGAGCTTGTGCCTAAGTTAAAAGAACTTGCCGTTGCCGCTAAACAATACGATATTGGATTTACGGTAGATGCTGAAGAAGCCGACCGCTTAGACATCTCATTAGATGTAATTGAAGCCGTATTTTCAGACGAAGCGCTTGGCGATTGGAACGGTTTTGGCCTTGCGGTACAAGCATACCAAAAGCGTGCTATTTTTGTAGTTGAGTGGGTTGCCGAACTGGCACGTCGCGTCGGCCGTAAATTAATGGTTCGCCTTGTAAAAGGTGCTTATTGGGATACTGAAATCAAAACCACACAACAAGATGGTCTTGAGCACTTCCCTGTTTTCACCCGTAAAGCAACTACAGACGTTTCTTATAAAGCCTGTGCTATCAAGCTACTAGAAGCCCGCGATGTATTGTTCCCACAATTTGCAACACATAATGCGTATACCGCTGCGACTATCTTAGAAGTTGCCAAAGGCGACAATAAGGGCTTTGAATTCCAGCGTCTACACGGCATGGGTGAGTCTCTTTATGATCAAATCGTCGAAAACGAAGGTATTCAATGCCGCGTTTATGCGCCGGTTGGTCAGCACGAAGATCTACTCGCGTACTTAGTGCGTCGCTTGCTTGAAAATGGTGCTAACTCATCATTCGTAAACGCGATTGTTGATACATCTAAGCCTGTTGAATCATTGCTCCCAGATCCTGTAGAAACACTGCAAGGTCTACGTAACCGTTATAATACACAGATTAAATTACCAATTGAGCTGTACGGTGATGAGCGTCCAAACTCAAAGGGTAAAGATTTAACCGACATCAACGATTTAGCGCCGTTCAAAGCAAACCTAGACAATTGGTTTAACGAGCACCTGATCGACGAAGCTCAAGTACCTGACGGCCATCTTGCAGTAAGAAATCCAGCCAACCACGAACAGGTTATTGGTGCTGTGCCTTTACACGATGAAGCATATATGCAGAGTGTATTAACAAATGCAGATGCTGCATTTGAAAGCTGGTCACAGACACCTGTAGAAGAGCGTGCAAATTTACTACGCCGCACGGCTGACATTCTTGAGCGTCATCATGACGAGTTAGTTGCCATCTGTATTAAAGAAGCAGGTAAAGTCACTCAAGACAGTATCGATGAAGTGCGTGAAGCTGTTGATTTTTGTCGCTACTATGCAGCCCGCGCTGAAGAGCTGTCTAAAGACGAGCGCTTTGAAGCCCGTGGCGTGATTTTATGTATTAGCCCATGGAACTTTCCACTGGCAATCTTCTTAGGTCAGGTGGCTGCGGCTATTGTGACTGGTAACACCGTTATTGCAAAACCTGCTGAACAAACCAGTATGATTGCACTACGCTGTATCGAGTTGATGCACACTGTCGGCTTACCTCAGCACGTGGTACAGCCTGTTATCGCTCGTGGTAGCGAAGTAGGTAAACATATTGTACCAGATGAACGTATTCAAGCTGTGATGTTCACCGGCTCAACTGAAACTGGTACGCTTATCTCTCAGATCCTTGCTGAAAGAAACGATATTCAGGTTCCGTTGATAGCGGAGACCGGTGGTCAAAACTGTATGATCGTCGATTCAACTGCACTGCCAGAGCAGGTTGTGGATGATGTGATTTCTTCAGGTTTCCAAAGTGCGGGTCAGCGCTGCTCTGCCCTTCGCGTGTTGTTCTTACAAGACGATGTTGCCGACGGCATCATTGAAATGATCCAAGGCGCGCTTAAAGAGCTACATATCGGCGATCCATCGCTACTATCTACAGACGTAGGTCCAGTAATCGACGAAAAAGCACTGACGACATTAACCAAGCATGCAGAATACATGAAGGCTAATGGTAAGTTATTGTTTGAAGCGAAAATACCAGACAATAGTGAAAATGGCGCTTATTTCTTTGCTCCTCGCTTATATGAGATCTCTGATTTATCCGTATTGAAGCGTGAAGTATTTGGTCCTATTGTTCACATTGTGCGCTTTAAGGCTGAAGACTTGGATAACGTTATCGATCAGATCAATGGAACCGGCTACGGCTTAACCATGGGTGTTCATTCTCGCATCGAAGAGCGCTGCGAATACCTAGCTAAGATGTCGCGTGCGGGTAACGTGTATGTAAACCGTAATATGATTGGTGCAATCGTAGGCGTACAGCCATTTGGTGGCCGTGGATTATCTGGTACGGGTCCAAAAGCAGGTGGTCCAAACTACCTACTTCGCCTAGTAAAAGAGAAAGCATCTCCTGACAACGTACAAATGACCGACCTCACACCGGATGAGCTGGAGATCCACCACTTCCCAGGTGCGGTTGAGCAGGTTGAAAAATTAATGCGAAACTCTATGCGTGACGAAAAAATTTGGCGTCGTACCGCATTGAATGATCGAGTTTCTGCGGTACGTCAGTTACTTGCCAAGGTAGCAACTGTCGATATTATCGACGAGTTAGCTGATGACCTTGCGCTAACCCTGTCTGATGCACGTGCTCAGTTGAACCGTTTAGAAAAGCGTATGCGTACTTACACCACACTACCGGGTCCTACAGGTGAATCTAATACCCTTCACCTTGAGCCTCGTGGTTGCGTTGTTGTGTATGCTGACAAGAGCACTTCATTTAACTTCTGGGCAATCTCTATTATCACCGCGCTTGCTGCTGGTAATACGGTTATTACCGTTGCATCAGACTTATTCTATGAAGAGGCATTAGCATTTAGAGATAAGTTTATCTCTACTGGTGTTGCTGAAGGTGTTTTCCAAGTAGCGAAGCAAAATCAGCTACAAGCAATCTTGGCACATCCGCACCTTTCTGGCGCAGTTGTGGCAGCACGTTCTTCTCGTTTAGGTTACTTCTCACAGCAACTAGCTGAGCGTAAGGGCGCAATTCTTCCAGTGATAAGTGCCGAGTATTACGATACCTTAATTAATCGCCTTGTGACTGAGAAAACCATCAGTATCGATACCACAGCCTCTGGTGGTAACACGTCACTGATGACACTCGTTGAAGACGAAGAGTAATACAGTGATCTCAATCGCTATGTCTACCATAGCGATGTCACCTACCGAAGCCAGCGAAAGCTGGCTTTAATTTTTTACGCAGCTGTTGCTGTTCTTAGCCCCACAATCACATGTACGATATCCATTAAATAGACATCTTCTACCAAAGCAACGACGTCGTTCCACTTAGGATTGTATTCATTATTTTCCCAGCGTCTTAATGTGCGCTCTTCTATACCATAGCTTGCCGCTGACTCTGCCTGAGTAAACCCGCGACTTTTACGGGCAAATCTTAAGATAGCTGCACCAAGTGGTGCACGTTCAGAAACTAATGGTTGGCTCATTAACATCACACTCATTCCTTAAAATATTGCGCAAATAAGCCAAAATAAAACTCATCACTTATTTACGCAAACACTAACTAACTGCATCAAATGCGTAATTTAATGAAGATGATAGATCTATTTTTTACGCATTACAACTAATAAATGGATCTTTTTTGCGTCACAAATGATTTTACTTCGTAAAAAATAGCTCATATAATGAGGGACATGTATTATAACTAAAGAGGCAACGCATGGAACAAAGTCTCATGAGCCTAGCTGAGCGCGTAGAATATGCGATCAAGCCAGACAGCATTAGAGCTTTTGCGTTAAAAATTGATGTATCAGAAGGGACGCTGCGCAGAATATTAAAAGGCGAAGATCCAAAATTAAGTGTTATAGAGCGCATAGCAACGCAAGCTAATGTTGACCTAATGTGGTTGGTTACTGGCATACCGGTTGACTGCAAAACGCCATCTCCAGTCATTCAGCAACATATTTCTCTAGATGAATTCAATGAAGACTTCGTTATTGTCCCTGGGTATCACGTTTCTGTTAGTACAGGACATGGTGCATTTAACCAAAGTGCAGAAGTCGCACGTTATCTCGCATTTAGAAAAAAGTGGATTGAATTTAAAAATCTCGACAAGTCACAACTCGTCGTGGTGTTTGCCAAGGGCGACTCTATGGAGCCCACCATTCATAACAACAACACTATACTAGTTGATCTCTCAGATAAAAAGCTCAGTGAAGGGCTGATTTACGTGGTGCGACTTGGTGAAGAGCTTTATGCCAAACGCTTGCAACAAAACTTTGATGGCTCAGTGCGCTTGATTAGTGATAATAAAGAGTACAAAGAGCAAGTCGTGATGCCGAATGAATTAGAGCAATTGGAGATCCTCGGCAAAGTGGTATGGATTGGTAAAGATCTCATATAACGATAAGCGCTATGATGCTAAACCCTGAATACTTATTTTCATTCTTAATCGCCAGCACCGTGATTGCTGTTGCGCCAGGCCCCTCTAACGCATTTTTGATGGCGCAAACTTTTACTAATGGCCGTGCTGCTGGCATGCAAAGCGCATTGGGCTTTGCACTCGGTGGCGTGATCCACACCATTTTTGCTGTGGTAGGTTTGTCAGCACTACTAAAAGCCTCAGAAGCAGCCTATACCACAGTACAATATCTCGGTGCAGCTTATCTTGCTTATCTTGGCATCATAACGATTAAGGATACGTTAGGCCAAGCCCAGCTGGCCTGTGAGGATAAACCGCATGTAAGCACAAAAAAGCCTAAAAATGTAATGCTGCAAGCCATGATGACTGAAGTGTTAAATCCAAAGGTTGCACTTTTTTTTATCGCTTTTATCCCTCAGTTTGTCGATAGTAATTTAGCAACTTCAACCACGATGCAGTTGGCGATGTTTGGCTTACTTTATCCTATCTTAGCCTTTCCAATAGACTGTATGTATATCTATGGCGGCGATAAAATTGCAGGATATTTTCGACAACACCCAGCCGCGCCCATTTGGATTGATCGTATTTCAGGATTAATTTTTATTGCGCTAGCTGTCAACTTATTACGCTAATTGATGGTACTTTTCGTTTTTAGGGGCTGTCATACCTATTAGCATTAATAGTTGCTCAATTTGAAGACGTAACACTGACGCTAACTGCGTTAAAAATTTCCTATTTAGAACAGCTAAATAGCAAAGTTTTCGCCTTGCCTACATCCATGTCGGCAAGGAAAGCTTCTTACCCCAAGTTCAGGTAAATACTAAGACACATTGATGGCCGTAAGCGTTACTTAAATATTTTATCCGCCCACTTAGTTAACCCTGCCGTCACACTGCCAAAGTTGTCACCGTTAACCATCTCAATATCACCAATTTGCTGCGCAAGGGTTGCTTTAAGCAATGGAGACTGCGCACTACCACCGGTTAAATAGATCACATCAGGCTTTGCGCCTGCTTGGCTTATCGCTTCTTTGGCAAGCGCTCCCATTTGCTCAAGATTTAACATCACGGCGTCAGCAAAATCTTGCTGTGTGATAGTTTGAGTTAAGTGTGCTCCAATAAAGCTCAGATCGGCGTTGAACTGCTCCTGCTCAGATAGCGCTATTTTGCCAAGCTCACCTTCGCGGACAACCTGATGGGTCAACTTATTTTGTTGAATGGTCAGTAAACGTGCCAATTTGTCCGGCTCGGCAACGTCACGAAGCATGCTTTTTAGTTCACGTGTTAGTTTATCGCTATAAAAATCTAGTTGTGACTGGATGTCATTAATTTTACATGCCTGCCAGTATAGTTGACTCGGCATTGGCAGGCCTGAATTCATCTTTGAACCTAGCCCGCATAGCGGCATTAACTGATGATAAGCAAGAGCAATATCTAAATCATTACCCCCTACACGCTTTCCGGTGTGTGCCAAAAAGTCCTGTTGTCGCTGGTCGTTGTCGCGATAGCTCGGCCCCATACGCACAAAAGAGCAGTCGCTAGTACCACCTCCAATATCGACAACTAACACCAACTTATCGCGCTCAAGGCGACTTTCATATTCAATTCCCGCAGCTAAAGGCTCAAACAAAAAATCTACCGCTTGAAATCCAGCCCGTTTGGCTGCTGTAGTTAAAATGCTGATAGCCTGCTGATTACTCTCTTCGCCTCCGACGGATTGAAAGTTAACCGGGCGACCGATAACTGTATCAGTAAGTGTTTGTTGTAATTGAGATTCGGCTCGCTGCTTAATCTCTAACATCATTGCCGTTGCGATGTCTTCAAAAAATGCAACTTGTTGTGGCTTGAGGCCAACAGCACCAAAAAAAGACTTGGGAGATTTAACGTAAAAGCCTTCTTCGGGAAATTCGATGTATTCGTTAATGGCCTGCTGGCCAAAAAATACGCCTGTCTCCTGCGAAGCAAGATCTAAATCACGTTTTGCCTGCTGAGCAACACTCAGTAAGCCTTGACGAGACTGAGCGTAGTCGGTATCCGTAATAACAGCGTGGCGGTGCACAAAAGCGGGGATAAGTGCATTGTGCATGGCATACATAGTTGAAGGTAGGTAATGTTTATCTTGCTCAAGACGCAGTAATTCTACTTCACCATTTTTCATGACGCCCATTGCGCAATTGGAGCTACCGTAATCAAACCCGACTTTCATTCTCTACCTCGAACAACTGAAAAGTCGCGAAGTGTACCATGATTGAGGTTATTGTCAGATGAATTTATTAGCGCTGATTGGGTTAATGTTACACTCTAATTCATCTTGTTGAAAAATAATACACAACCCAGAAAACAGCGTCTGCGAAACAGAAAAGCATTTGACGAATCTCTATTAATTCCTATAATCGACAGCGCAAAACTTTCCATGATGGAAGGTCATAACATAAATAAGGATGAATATGTCTTTCTTTAAAAAAGCCCTTGGGGCTGTCGGTATTGGCGCAGCAAAAGTTGACACCGTACTGGATCATCATCAAGCCGCTCCTGGCGAAGAAATCTCTGGCATTGTAAAAATCATTGGTGGCAAAGTTGCACAAGAGATCAACAAAATAGATCTAAAAGTAATGTGTAATTACACCGTTGAAAAAGAAGACAGTGAAGGTGAGACAATAACGGTTACCAAATCGCATACTCTCGCTGCGTTTCATATAGATGAACAATTTACCATCGAACCTGGTGATGAAAAGCATATTCCATTTACGCTCGATTTAGCAGAAGAGACTCCACTGACCGTGGGTCAGTCTAAGACGTGGATTGCAACCAACCTCGACATTGATATGGCACTTGATAAATCTGACCGCGACTATCTGCACATTGTGCCTTCTGAGCTACAGCAAGCCGTAATCGATGCGATGGAAGCCCTTGGTTTTAAACTTTATGAGTCTGATTGTGAAGGTATTGATGAAGTATCCTTTTCACGTCTTCCATTTGTGCAGGAGTTGGAGTTTAAAACCATCACAGGCGATTTTCACGGTCGCTTTGATGAAGTCGAGATGGTCTTTTTTACCCGTGGCGAACAGCTAGAAGTTATTTTCGAAATGGATAGAAAAGCTCGAGGATTAAAAGGCTTTTTTGCTGAAGCCCTCGATCTTGATGAGTCTAAGTCAAGGCTATTAATAAGTGCAGAAGACATCGAAGCACTTGAAGACATCATCTACGACATGCTCGAGCAACATAGCTAAGCGAGTTGAGTAACAAGCAACCTCAGGTTAAATAGGCAGTAGTAATATCAATTTGACTTAATACTTGCTCAATTTAAAGGAGTAAATCTAACGCTAACTGCGTTAAAAA
>NZ_RCSQ01000200.1:0-542 GCF_004103255.1 Pseudoalteromonas sp. PS5 | reverse complement strand
GTAGCGAGCAGGGCCTTATTAAAGGTCGATTAACAGCATTCATCCATTAACCTAATCGACATTAGTACATCCAAGTGCGTCAAACCCGTTGCAGCAATGCGACGGGTTTTTTGCTATGTGGGATTTGAAAATAAAACCTCACAAGATAATCAACACCTCGCGAGGTAAACTCGCTCCCACCACGACATCAACAAGGTGCAGTACTGGTAGGAGGCGGTTTACCCGCCGATGGTTTCTGGGGGGGATTATTGCTCGAGAGCCCTCACAGCTTATGACTCTCGATAGAATTGATCCGTTTGTGATAAGTTGTTTTTCATTGCAAAATAGATCATTTATTTAATGCAATAGGCATGAGTAATGTAACGATAGCTATGATCCGTCAGCTATCACCCTTATCTCCCGTTGCCTGTTCATAGAATTATGGGATGTAGCTCCTCGTGATGGGAGTCTATTAAAAGTAGCCAGTGGTGCATTCCCTAGCGCGATTTCTACCTCAAAGTGAAATGCCTTGGGGTTTTCTGGAGCATAGTTTTCTTTAGAGA
>NZ_RCSQ01000199.1:0-5977 GCF_004103255.1 Pseudoalteromonas sp. PS5 | reverse complement strand
GCGTCAAACCCGTTGCAGCAATGCGACGGTTTTTTGCTATATGGGATTTGAAAATAAAACCTCACAAGATAATCAACACCTCGCGAGGTAAACTCGCTCCCACCACGACATCAACAAGGTGCAGTACTGGTAGGAGGCGGTTTACCCGCCGATGGTTTCTGGGGGGATTATTGCTCGAGAGCCCTCACAGCTTATGACTCTCGATAGAATTGATCCGTTTGTGATAAGTGTTTTTCATTGCAAAATAGATCATTTATTTAATGCAATAGGCATGAGTAATGTAACGATAGCTATGATCCGTCAGCTATCACCCTTATCTCCCGTTGCCTGTTCATAGAATTATGGGATGTAGCTCCTCGTGATGGGAGTCTATTAAAAGTAGCCAGTGGTGCATTCCCTAGCGCGATTTCTACCTCAAAGTGAAATGCCTTGGGGTTTTCTGGAGCATAGTTTTCTTTAGAGAAGAAAAAGCACGGATCACCACCAACACCCCAGCGGACACCCTTTTTCAAAATATATGAAGCACCTGGAATATTCTGCCACTGTCGTCCTGGTTGCTTGTATTGATAGCGCTGACGGATATCAATGGTTCTTCCCATAGTAAGGGGGCGCCTGACAATATAATCAGGGTTAAATGTTGAGTGGTCGTCAGTGACCGAGGCGCTTTGAGAGCCATTTGGTGGCATAAAAAAGCTTTGAGGTACTCTACTTAATAATTGGTTAAAAGGAGGGTCATAAGCCCTAGCGGTTGGATACCATACATGCTCCCTTGTTAGGCAGTGTGTAAAGGTGTTCACATCACCATTGGTACTATCAAATGTGAATTGATGTTTAAAAATATACCGTGCGTTATCAATTCTTATCATACCATGAGTGGGATCTCGAAATTGATACCATTGTAATTCAAAATCATGAAAAGCCATATTGTAATTCGTTGGGCGGGCAAAGCTGTCGATATTTAATGCGTTGCCTAAGTAAACTAATGCTGTTTGGTATTTTAGAAGTTTATCTACTGGCAGGCTGTGTATCTCACCCTCTATGTTTTCGGCCGTTCGATTATTGATATTTCGATTATTTGGGCTGTTCTGCGCATTACCACCTAGCAGGAGAATGATATTGTTTAGAGAGGAGGCACTCTGGCGAAAGCCATCATTGGCGGTTCCAACGTGGTTCATAAAGTTACGCATTGAGACTATTGGCATAGTAAACTTTCCGTATTGTATTACAAATCAATGAAGTATAATTTTTACTTTTAGTTAAAATATAGTTTACTTAAGTGGAAAGCCAGAAATATTTATATCGAAGGTATACCGAGAGGTTATCTTAAGTAGAAAGTACCAAACCATAAAGGTTGATCACAAACTTTATTCACTTATTTAAAGGCAAAATGATTTTGAATTGGGTACCTTCATTGATCATGCTTGCTACACTGATCCGACCTTTCAGTATTCTGATTAGCTCACTGGTTATCGCAAGACCGAGACCTGCATTGTGTTTGCGGTTGCTATTGCTGTTTTTGCCTTGAAAACTGGCATCAAAAATATGTTGTAGATCCATCTCACTGATCCCTATGCCCGTATCATTAACTTTGACATGTGCATAACCTTCATGCTCTTCTAGTATCAAGCTAATTTTCCCTCCGGCTTGTGTATGCCTTATTGCATTATCAATTAAGTTTGACAGAACTCGGTCCAATTTACCTATATCACTGGTAATAGCCATAGTACTTTGAGTAGGGGATATGACTATCTGTAATTGGTTAGCCTCAGCTTTTAATTTGAATTTTGCAGCAACGTCATAAATAACCTCCAGTAAATTAAAAGTTTCTATATTCATTTTTGCATGCCCAGCTTCTAGATGAGCAAGCTCAAAGATTTGGTCAATGAGGTGATTTAGTTGATTGATATTTTTACTGGCAACTTTAAGGTTTTCCATAATGGTTTTATCTGTGGTTTGCTTTTCGATGAGCTCTATATAGCCTTTTAGCGATGCTAAAGGAGTGCGTAGATCATGACTAAGCTGAGATAGAAATTTCTTACGTTGTTCATTTTTATCGTTCAATGTGGTTAGTTGATATTGGATTTTATCCAGCATCGCATTCACACTTCGCCCTAGTCGGTGTATCTCGTCATTTTTTGCAGGCCAATTGATTTGCGCATCGGGGCTGATGTCAAATTGGTTTTGACTCACTCTGTCAATATACCTAGTAAGACGAGCAATCGGGTTGGTTATCTTGTTGAGTAAAAATAAGGCTATTGCAAGGAGGAGTAATAAGGTGCCAAGTAACCATAATGTGCCAAGCATGACCTTTTCGGAGCTTTTCAGTTGCTCAATGATGTTGTTGTATTTTGAAGATCCAATAATGATGTATAAATAGCCTTGAAGTATATCTTTGTTAGTAACAGGTGCTACAGAGAAAATTTTACTGTCATGTGTACTTCTTGGGTCGTCACCTAAAATTGGTAGCGTATTGTTTGTGATAAGTAACTGCTGTAATGGGGTGATATCAATCTTCTCTCGTTTGATTTCGCCTGGTTCTGCACTGTATGTGAGCAAGTTTCCCTCTGGAGATACAAAGTAGAATTCAAAGGCAGGTCCTAAGATCATCAGCGTATGGAACAAGTTGCTTAGCCCTTCATAGTCATAAACCCCCTCCCTGATAAGTGGGTTATCCGCAACTAAATGTTGAGCTAAAGATAAGTGAAGCTGTTGCTCTGCCTGCGATTTTGACACTTGTGATAATGCTTGAGTCCACCATATAAAAAGCATGCAAATCAGTAAAAATGTGACAAATAGCATGGCTGCTAGCTTTTTATATAATGTGAGTCTCATGCGTTCACTCCTTGAAGGGAGCTTGCGTTCAGCTTGTATCCGACGCCCCATACGGTCTCTATGACAATATGATTGGAAATGGGATCTAGCTTTGCGCGTAAGCGATTAATGTGTGAATTAACGGTATGCTCATACCCTGAGTGTTGATAGCCCCAAACGGACTCAAGTAATTGAGATCGCGAAAACACATGATTAGGATGTTTAGCAAAAAACTGTAATAGCTCAAACTCAGTCGCTGTGAGCTCTAGCTTTATGTCACCAAGTAAGATTTCATGACAATCGGTATCGATAGTTAGCGCGCCAACTTGAATTTTATCGTCTGAAGAGGTGGGAATAGAGCTTTTATCATTTAATTGACGTACATGTCTCAATTGGGCTTTTACTCTAGCTTGAAGTTCTCGGCTGTTGAATGGTTTACAAATGTAGTCATCGGCTCCGACTTCTAACCCAATGATTTTGTCTATTTCACTGCTTTTCGAGGTAACAATAATAACGCTACTCATTGGGTACAAAGATTTAAGTTCTCTACACAAGCTGAGTCCATCCATATTTGGTAACATTAAATCGAGCATAAATATTGCATGTTGCTTCTTTTTTGCCATATTCAAAGCGTCTACACCATCCGCGATATGGGTGACGGTTAATGACAGCTCTTCTAAATGAACTTGAAGCAATCTAGCTATATCTTCATCATCTTCAACTAACAATACACTGTCTAACATATGCAGCCCTTAGTGGAGCGAAAGCGCCTATGGGCAGGCGCTTGCTCATGGGCTATTTGATTCGCTCAATTGTTATTGCCAACAGCGGATTATCAAACTTATGTATACTGGTTAACGTAGAGCTTGTTAAGCCATCATCGTTGCCAACGACTCCGCTATGCATGGTTACCATATTCTGGTTATCGTTACGTTCCACATTAAATCCTTCTCCACCATCAGCAGGCCCGGGGATACTCCCTTGGGCTTCAGTATTTAGCTCTGTACCAGCATCATACGCTGAAGTGCGATACATTTTTTTTTTCACCGATGGGCATAGTGGACACATCTATGGCATTAAGACCGGAAAATCCATCATTTGTATTCACCATCATGGTCAATAAAGATAATTTTAAATTGGCGAGAGTCTCAGACTTAATCGAAATGGTTGACGTAGAGCCTGGCCCAACTGGGGTCTCGGTTGTGCTTGACGACATAGTCATACTTTGTGCTAAAAGTGCACTGTTATCGCCACCTTCTGCGAGCTTTTCAAGTTCGTTAGAGGCGGCGTTACCAACTTCGAAGTAGTGACCTGATTGATGTAACATAACAGCAATGGGTGACATCGGCTGTGCTTGAGTGAGGTTGGTGATACTTACGGAAAACTCATAGTCTACCACTGGTGGTGTTGGTGTGTCTGGTACCACTGTGCTGTTATTGTCATTGTCTCCACATGCACTCAGTAAGAGCGCTGATATGGCAACGAGTGTTAATTTGGTTTTCATCTCAGGCTCCTGTTACTTTACGGTGATTGTGAGTTTAGCAACTGGATTTAACCAGCGATGTACAGTGTTGTGTAGGTCACTTGCCCCGCCAATTTGTTCATCATCTCCAACATTGCCTCTGTGAATATGGATCGTGTTGTTTTCTTCGCTGGTGGTAACGCCTAGCCCTTGGCTACCCGGAGTCACGCCCGGAGAAGCGGGAATACCAGCCATACCTGGCGCACCAGAACCATCGACAACCAACTCATTGTTGGCTTCGGTACCTGCATCATACGCGTTAAGGTATACTTCATATGTACCTGCTTCAGTAGGTATGGGCCAACTATTTAAGCCGACAAAGCCATCATTCGTTGGTAGCATCATGGCAACCAACGATAGGTATGTGTTTCCATTACTCGTTGAGAGCATCGCCATTGTTGAGCTTGCCGGGGCGAGTAACCCACCAGCAGGGTTCATTACCATATCGGCGTTGATACTTTCTAACACATTACTCAGTCCAGAAATATCACCTCCTTCGGCCATCGCTTGAAGTGGCTCTGAAGCAGTTTCACCCAATGAAAATAATGCTGTGCCAGGGGCGTGTGCAGTCACAAGCAAGGGCGTATAGTAAATACCATGAGTCAGGTTGGTTATTTTCACTTCGAGCTCTTGAGCAAGGGCACTACTGGCAAAACAAGTGGCTACTAGGGTGGTAAGGATCTTGGCTTTCATGATGTGGTCTTCTCATTTTGTATTGTTAGTAAACTTATCATGGCAAGGAGTTATTGAGAGGGGCTCACGGAATTATCACATTTTCATCACAAAATACCATCATGTTTATCACGGTACACCCAGCTTGGTGCTCGAGCGAAGTTTGTAAAGTTAAGCGAATCAGTATTGCGTTAGTTAATTTGTAAGTAGGTTTGTTTTTACAAGAAGGGGTGTACTAATTAGCCCCGATAATTGCTCAATTTGGAGGAGTAAACCTGACGCTAAGTACGTTAACAATTTCTTATTTAGAACCAGTAAAAAGCAAAATCTTTACCTTGCCTACACGGATGTTGATACCTTGGCGATAGAGGACGCGTAGGGGGTGTTATCGACAAGATTTTCTCGCCTCAAAATAGACCACTTAATTAAGACAATCGGTATTGCTGACACGGACGGTATCTTTTATTTTAAACGCTTCGGTGGGCTAGTCTTCTTCGTGGGTCAACTGTTCGAGTTCGCGATAAAGTATATCTTCATCGGCTAGATTAAGCTCTATAAGGCGCTTAAGGTGGGTAACACTATCTAAATCTATTTGGCGGCAGTGGACGCCGAGATGTCCTTCTTCAACATGGCGAACTTCAACTTCCATGGTAATTTTAATATCACTGCCGGGCAGGTAGAAATTTAAGCTTGCAGGGTCATTTTTAAGTGGAACATAACCTTCAGGTAGGGTGAGCAGCGCTCCGTTCAAGGATAGATCCAAGATTTTGCAGCTAAAGTCGCCACTAGAAGCCATAAACTGCGCCTCATTTGAAAAAATCACTCTAGAAAACCTTCTACGCTCTTTCATTACTTAACCCAATCATCCATATAGTTAAAATAATAGCGTATATCACGTTACTCGCTACTAAAAAGTGATAATTAATAGCTGTATTTTGTTGCTCTTAAGCATAATACCATATATGGACTCTC
>NZ_RCSQ01000198.1:0-1295 GCF_004103255.1 Pseudoalteromonas sp. PS5 | reverse complement strand
TTTTTTTATGAATTAACGTTAGTGGTTGTTATTGTTAGTTAAATCTCAACGGTTTTGTGCTGTAAAAGTTGTGGGGACTTGACGGAAGTGTGGAGTTAATTACTAAGTTAATGTAAAAAAACGTTATTTTTTATTTTTTGTAGTGGCGATTGTTCTTTTATTAGGAACTTTTTTGCAATATTGATGAAATAAAATGAATAAGGAAAGTCGCTTTTAAGTGGGATAATTAGATTTATCAGTCTCTGGTAAAAAGTACCTAGGCTGTAAGGGTGGGCTAGGTACTTTTTATTGCTATATTATTGTACAGTGACGTTAATATAGTTGGTCACAAAAGGCGCTATTTCAATAGTACCTGTGGCATAAACATCTTTACTCACGTCCTTGCCTTCAATTTTAATATAATATTGACCGGCTGGGATGATAATGTCTGAATAATGGTTTGTACCAAAATGAATGGTATCACCTTTTACAAGCCACCCCTCAGGTGAGACCTCATATAAGTAACCCCTACATTTTATATTTCCGATCCGAGGGTGCTTGCACTCATTAAATTTTAGCCTAGTTTTCCCATCAGGGTTTTTAGCGGTTTTAACAAACGCAAGTGAGCCATAGTTACGCGCAGTTTTCTCCGCGTGATGTGTCCATACTTTTTCTTTTTTAACTGAGTAGTCACTGCTCGAGCCACTACTATTTGCTGACACTACTGTGCCAGAGCTGCCAAAAATACCGTTGATAGCACCGTCTACACCATCATTAACCACGCGGTTTATATCGTTGCTTTTACATGCGGTTAGAGAGGCCATTGAAAGCGCAATAAGTGTAAGTCTTTTCATTATTTATCCTTGAAGTTCCATGAGTATCGCCACTGCTCACTTGCTTGCCCCTTGACTGTACAACTATTGCGTACATCACGGTGCTAGTCTGTGTGAGAGTATGAGCATTTAGCTCTAAAGTGTACTTATTCTTTTGATGTGGTTTTTTTCATTGTTAGTGATCTGACTTTTGAGTAACTGGTTTTTTTAATCAACTATTTAAGAGCTAATTTTGCTAAATTTACTGTCTACTTTCCAGTATGGGGGGCTTTAATTCACCAGATTACTCACTTAATCGACTAGACTGATATTCAACCACTCCTTATCCTAATCTCAATTCAATACCAGTCCTCTCCCTCAAATTGGGCGAATATACCCGATAATGCTTCCTGTTATACCAATTAGACTCAATACTTGTTCAATTTGAAGGAGTAAACCTGACGCTAACAGCGTTAAAAGTTTCTTATTTAGAGCAACTAAATA
>NZ_RCSQ01000197.1:0-6058 GCF_004103255.1 Pseudoalteromonas sp. PS5 | reverse complement strand
AAATAGCAAAATTTTTGCCTAGTTATCGACAAGGTTTTCTCGCCTCAAAATAGACCACTTAATTAAGAAAATTGGTATAAAAGAGCGTCATTCATAATTTAGCGTTGAATCGATAACAAGGAAAAGAGATGTATTCGAGTTTTTTCGCACAGCTATCCGCTTGTTTAATTTTTAGTAGTGTACTTTTCACACACCCTGCCATGTCTCAAACTGCTCGGGTACTATCACCAACAAATGATGCTATTGGTGTTTTTCCACAGCGAGGTGGGGTTGCAGATCCGGTTGTTTATCTTAAAACTCGTAAAAAAGCGTTGTTTTTTGTACGTGAAGAGCGCTGGCAACAGGCGTTACCTCTATTACAAAGCTTAACATCGTCTTATAAAGATGATGGAGATACTTGGTACCTACTTGGGTTGACGCAGATGCAATTGGGGCATCATGAGCAAGCGATAGCCGCTTTGAAAAACGCACTGACGCTTGGGGTAAACGTAACCAATATCCCAAATGCTTCACGCCCTTCAAACGACATCATGATAAAAGTGTCGGAGGCTTATGCACAGCTTGGGAATATAGAGCAAGCACACGAGTGGCTAAGAAAATCTCTGTCAGCGAGATATGATGAGCGCAGCAGTATAGCGGGAAAAGCCGCATTTGATGCTATCAAAGATAATACGCAATTTCAGATATTGGCAGGACAGTACAAAGACCCCACACTAACACGGGTGCAACAATGGCGTGCTGATTTGGAATTTTTACTTGCTGAAATTAATCGCTTACATATAAATGAAATGGCTGGCACCAACGCTGAGCTGGTGGCATTGGCGAAGAGTTTACACACGGATATACCAAACCTTAATGACCAGCAAATTGTATTTAGAATGATGGAACTAGTTGGCACCTTAGGTAATGGCCATAACCTTATCGTACCAACCTTTGGAGAAAAAGGTAATTTCAGCCGTTTGCCAGTGCAGTTTTACGTATTTACAGATGGACTCTATATCGTTGATGCAACACCAAATTACTCTGCTTTGATAGGTCAAAAAGTCATGGCTTTTGAGGGCACTTCTAGCGAGGAGGCAATCGCAAAAGCAGCAAAAATAAACCCTCGTGATAATGAAATGCAGCAGCTTTGGCTAGCGCCTTATTATTTAGCTATGCCTGAAGTGTTAACTGGGTTAGGTATTGCTGATAGTACAAATAAAATTACTATCACAGTTCAAAGTACTGATAATGTTACAGAAAAAATTCATCTTGAGGGGCAAGCATTTGCATTTAGTGGTTTGCCCACACTTCCAAAAAATCATAAAAATGCGCCAGAGTACCTACAGCATAAAGACAAGCACTACTGGCAATACTTAAATAAATCTAATGGGGTACTACAGGTACAGTTTAATGCAGTGGCACAAATGAAAACACAGTCGCTAGCCCAATTTAGTAAGACGTTAATCGACAGGGTTAAACAGGATGAAGTAAAGCATTTAGTACTGGATTTACGGCACAACAGTGGCGGGAACGGCTCTATTTTACCGCCTTTACTTAAAGCGTTAATTTACTTTGAGGCAGCAAAACCTGATGGCAAACTATTTGTTATAATGGGTCGCAATACATTTTCGGCTGCTCAAAATTTACTGACCAATATAAATCTTTTCACTGATGCTATTTTGGTTGGTGAGCCAAGCGGTTCTAGACCTAATCATGTCGGTGAAGCTGGGCGGTTCAAGTTGCCTTATAGTGGGGTATTTGGTCTGATTTCATCTCAGTTTCATCAAACATCTCGTGCGGAAGATCACCGTATATGGGTACCGCCACATATGCCTATACTACCTGATTCGAAAAGTTACTTTGCAGGTATTGATCCTGCGATAAACGCTATTTATCGGCTATTAGATAATTTATGAAGATAACAGCTTCATTTGGTTGAGATCTATCCTATCAATCCCTTTTTCTATATGCTAGCTTTACCAATAAAATCATATAAATGGAATAATAATAAATGATAATTGGTAAAGCGGCTCAATGGTTTTTCACGGTTTTTTTCATAGCCTTTTTCTTGTGTTCTGCAATGGCTCAGGATATTCAAAAAGCAAATAAAGAATACGAACGACACACAAAAACGCTAAACTCAATAGTACTCGGTGAAGCGCGCACTGTTACAATACAACTCCCTAAAAGTTATCACACCAATTCTAATAAAACATATCCTGTAATATACCGCCTTGACGGTAAAGGGAGCCTTCCACTTATGAGTGCAGTGCTTGAACGTTTGCAAAAGGCAAGCGTCTCTGCTGCACCTGAGGTCATAATTGTTGCTATTGAAAATACAGATCGGTTGCGAGATCTTTATCCAACAAAAAACAAAGAGCCAGCAGGCCCGTTGAACATGGGCGGTGGCGCACCAAAGTTTTTAGAGTTTATCGAGACAGAGCTTATTCCTTTTGTAAATAAGAAGTACCGCACTCACGATTTTAAAGTGATTGCCGGCGCATCGGCAGCTGGTACTTTCGTACTCTACGCGTTGCAGACTAAGCCTACGTTATTTCAAGGCCACATAGCATATAGTCCAGCGGTATGGTGGAATTTTGGTGCCACCGCAAAAAGCACCAAAGCATTTATATCCAAAACCAAGCAATTAAATAACTTTTTATTTATTGCAATTGGCGAAGAGGGGGGCGTGATGCGCGAACGGTATGAAGATATGGCGCACTTTTTAGCTGATGACAAACCTGTAGGGCTACGTTTTTTCAGCGAGGCTTACGATAATGTCCCTCATGGGCTTGTCTCTAGCGCTGGTATTTTTAGTGCGTACCAAAAGTTGTTTTTTCCGACCCAAATGCCAGTTCGTGCTTATAACGGCGAATTGAGCTCCATTAATGAGTATTATCAGCAGCTATCCGTTCAGTATGGCGAAGTGGTTGAGCCTCAAGAATCGACGATAAGAGGGCTCGGCTATCACCATGTGAGTACGGGTAACGTGAAAGAAGCAATTAAGTTGTTTAAGTATGGCATTTCACGCTATCCACATAATGCAGACGCATACAACGGTTTAGCTTACGGTTATGAAACCAATAAACAATATCGAGCATCGTTAGAGCAAGTAAACAGAGCGCTAGCATTATCATCGAAGGATGATGATGGCTACGATGTTTTTGTTGCTCGTAAAGAGCGATTAACTAAGTTACTTGGTGAGTGAGATTTCAAATACGTAAATAGACCACGCAAGTATTTGACTTGGTCTATTTGCTGGGTATTTAGTGCTACTTAAAAATAGTGGCGAATACGTTTAATTTTTTCGCCGCTAAACTCAAACAGTGTCACAAGCTTTTGCTTATTTTCTTTTTCATTCGTGTTACCTTGCTGATCAATGCAAGGGTGTAAATACTCAACGGTCACTGCATTAAGGCCTTCAATGATGTTTGTTACTTGGATATCGCACTTTGTGTATTGGCCTAGATAGCTGAGCAAGCCCGCCTTATATTCTTCTTTTGATAATATGGCATTAAACCTAGGATGCTCGAATGTGGCATCGGGTGTTAAAAGCATCAGTAGATTGGTTACATCAGATTTTTTTGAATGTTGGTGTTCAACGGCTTTTTGGGCGTCGAAATAAGCGTTGACCTTGTCACTCAGCGCTTCTGCAGAGCAAGCACTTGAAACAAGCATGAATGGTAGCAGTGCATATAGCGCTTTCATTTTCATTATGATTTTCCCTAATTTATTGTTTTTACTCTGTATAGAATGCAGCGTTTCGACCGGGAAACGCAAGTTTAGAAAATGGCCACGCCGTTTTTAACCAATGAGTAATTGTTTGATAGAGTAGGTCATCCAATGCTATATCTTCTGACCCTATCCACAGATACACATCACAATCAAAATCTGAAGATTGAGGCGGATCGATATAGACACAACCGATATACCTTTCACTGTGTCTGGTGTAAACCGCATAAGCAAATGCTGCTCGCGACATGAATTCTTCCCTGTGCGTGGCTAAACTTGCAATGTTTTCCTCAAAAGTCATAGAAGCTTTTGGCCAGTTTGAACTTGGGCCAAATATGCCCTGTAAGCGTGGTTGATTAGCCATCACCAATTCATAATCTGCAGTCGCAATTTGCTCGTCTAGCACGGTAAAAGAAAAATGAGATGTGCTAACCCTTTTTGGTGGTTCAAAAGAATCGGGAATAAAGGGCTGACCTTGTTTTTGTTGCTTAGTCACTGTTACTGGCACTCATTAACAACGGAAGCTTTTTCATCGAAGCATCTCTTTTATAATTAGTTACAGCACGTTATCATTTGGTTGTAGCCAATACAATTACAAAAGCCATAAACTCAGTGACACATCGGCTAGGAACATCGCCAGTACTTTGGCTTCGTAACACTCATCGATAAAGAAGAAAACCAAATAAGAAAACCAAAGAGAAAACCAAAGAAGAAAACCAAAGACACCCACCACTAATTTGTGCCTTTTTTAAAAGTCGTCTACGCTCTAACTCTGCACTCAAGGATTGAGGAAAACAAACGATGGCGACTGCCCGTAAAAATCAAATCAGCTTAACAGATACCAAATACTATCACTGTATCTCCCGCTGCGTTAGACGTGCGTATTTATGCGGTGAAGATAAACTAACAGGAAAATCCTATACACATCGCCGTGATTGGGTTGAAGAAAAGCTCCTGATGTTAGCTACCGTCTTTTGTATCGACGTCTGTGCGTATGCGGTGATGAGTAATCACACCCACATTGTATTGCATGTTGATGATAAAAGAGCAAAGCGCTTATCTGACAAGGCCATAGTGATACGCTGGCACAAGCTATTTAAAGGTAATTGGATAACGTGGAAGTTCGTTGAAGAAGAGCCACTATGTGAGTCGGAGCAGTTGATACTCAGTGAATATATTGCCAAGTACAGACAGAGATTGGCAGATATTAGCTGGTTTATGCGGGTACTCAACGAGGATATTGCCCGCAGAGCAAATAAAGAGGATAAATGCACAGGCCGATTTTGGGAAGGCAGATTCAAATCTCAACCCTTGCTAGATGAAGCCGCATTAGCTGCTTGTATGGCATACGTCGACTTGAACCCCATTCGAGCCAAGTTAGCCCCAACGCCTGAAACCTCTGACTTTACCAGTATCAAAAAGCGCATCGACCATGCAAGGCAAAGGAAACAACCAAACAGCCTATTACGATTTGCAGGTAGCCCCCGAAAGAAGATGCCAAAAGGGCTGCCTTTCGAACTCAAGTCTTATCTAGAGTTAGTCGAGCTTACGGGGAAATGTATTCGCACCGATAAAAAAGGTGCTATCCTAGAGTCTCAACCAATTTTATCTCGGCTAAACATCGAACCTGATAATTGGATGAAACTCACGACCCAATTTTCTCGAATTTTCCATGGTGCTGTTGGTCGAGAGCGAGTACTCACCGCTTACTGTGAAACACTCAAAAAGCGACGGCGCACAAATCTAGTAAATTGTGAACATTTTCTGGCTTAACCAAAGAAATTTTTAGCGATAACCCTCAAGCTATGTAAATTACGGCGCTTTTGTCGTGCGTATGACACTGGGTTTAATGTAGAGAAACACATAAATGTCACTAGTTACCTGATTTTATGAGCACTTTTGATAAGAATAATGAACATTTCCATGTTGAAATTGTCACAGTCATAGTGAGTAAATAATAGTAGGTGTCATTGATACACCGTCAGGCTGCTGGGTGCGAAAGAGCGCATACTCACTCTTCGACCATCATCCATAGTAGTTGTTAGTACAAACACGTTACATAATAAATAATAGTGGGTGTCAGTGATACATTATGTCAGTGATACAATAGTGGGTGTCAGTGATACATTATGTCAGTGATACATCGTCAGGCTGCTGGGTGCGAAAGAGCGCATACTCACTCTTCCCTTATTTTTTCTGCTATATCGAGGGGAGAGATGTTGTTTCAAATGAATGAAAACGAATTTACTCTTCGACCATCATCCATAGTAGTTGTTAGTACAAACACGTTACATAATAAATAATAGTGGATGTCAGTGATACACAAGTGGTGATACACTCATCA
>NZ_RCSQ01000196.1:0-11769 GCF_004103255.1 Pseudoalteromonas sp. PS5 | reverse complement strand
AAAAATTTTGCTATTTAGTTGTGCCAAATAGGATATTTTTACCGCAGTTAGCGTCAGATTTACACCTTCAAATTGAGCAAGTACTAAGACTAATTAGTATTACTCACTAACAACGACAATGGGCAAAATCACCCGTTAATGTTTCTGTTAAACGGCACGGGATCCTCGTATTTGGTTCAGCTCCCCCACCTACATTAGGGGTTTGCTGCAAGGGCAATACTTGCTGCTTCTCGTTAAGCTGCTTCAGCGATGATTTTTTTAATTTTAACTGCATAATCATTTCCTTGAAATAAGAGTTTAGTGTTTTGATTTTGTCATCAACTCTAACTTGTCACACAATCGATAAACATTCAACAAAAAAACAACAACAACGAAGAAAAAAATCATAAAAATTACAAAATTACCGATAGATATGCTTTAAACCTGAATGGACGATACGGCAAAAAATAACTAACACATTGTTTTAAAAAGGTATAAAGCATTGTGGTGATATCGCTACATTTAGCTCACCACCTCTCACCCACCATGTTGATTAACTATTTTTTTACCTATATGCTGTTACCGTTTTGCTTATAAAACATACAACATGTGAGGATTTAATATGAAACCAACTTCTATTCTTCAATTAATATGGACGAGTAGTTTGTTGACCATTGCAGGCCAAGCTGCCGCATATGATTGCAGTACGTTAGCTAATTGGTCACAACAGCAGGTCTACAAAAAAGGCGCACTTATTCAAACTCAAAACCAAGCATTTGAGGCCAAGTGGTATAGTCAAAACGAAGACCCGACGACATACTCAGGCCCCTATGATGTTTGGAAAAATCTCGGTATATGTAGCTCAGGTCAAGATCATCCACCAAGCATTACACTCACAAGCCCTAATGATGGCGCTGTGCTGGGTAAAAATGACAGCGCTGTTTTATCGGCAGATGCAAGTGATATCGATGGTGATTTATCTTATGTGGAATTTTTGGTCGATGGACAGAGTATTGCAGTTGATAATACCCCGCCTTTTCAAGCAACATGGCGCGCAGCACTGGGTGAACATAGTGTGAGTGCGATTGCGACAGACGCTCAAGGGCACTCCACAACTTCTCGTTCAGCAACCATTTCTGTCAAGGCCAACGGTACAAACCTGCCTCCGGCGGTATCGGTAAACACCCCAACTAATGGCCAACAATTTTATCAAAACGACATAGTAAATATTGATGTTGCGGCTGAAGACACCGATGGCAGTATTACAGAAGTTATCATCAGTGCGAATAGCCAAACGATTTCAACCTTAACAGCTCCCCCCTTCCAAGTTCAGTGGCAAGCGTTGCCGCTTGGTATTACTCAGCTCAATGTTAAAGTTAGGGATAACCAAGGACTTATCAGCGAAGCAAATGTAGCGATTGAAGTGCTAAGCAAAACCGCAGGTGGTTGCCAAGGATTAAGATCCTATCGTGCTGGAGAAAGTTATCGTGCTGGTGAGCTTGTCGCACACAATAATCACAAATACCGCTGTGATGTTTCAGGCTGGTGTAGTTCTAATGCGCTGTGGGCTTATGAACCTGGTACAGGCCAACATTGGCGTGATGCTTGGAGTGATTTAGGACTCTGCGCTATCGCACCGAACGTCACATTTACGACTCCCGACAATAATAGCACGGTGCTAATTAACACTCCGACAACTATATCCATCAATGCACAAGACCCCGATGGCAGCATCACTAATTTATCACTTTATGCTGACAACAGTCTGCTTTCGAGTGTAAGCCAACCCAGCTTAAACTATGAGTTTACACCTACAGCGGCCACGCCTGTGCTCCTAACAGCAAAAGCGATGGACAATGAAAACAACCAAAGTGAAGAAACCATTACTATTAATGTCACTGATCAGCCTATTGCAGTTGATCTATTGGCGCCCACTAGCGGTAGCCAGCTTACGCTTGGTAACTCAACCCAGTTAATTGCTCAAGCTACTGCTTTTGTAGGACAAGTAACACAAGTTCAATTTTATGCTGATGGTGTATTGCTCAATACTGACACCTCTGCGCCTTTTAAATATACTTATTCCCCCACGTCCATAGGCGCAAAAACCCTTCATGTAACAGCCACTAATGACAGCAACGAGCAGGTATCAAGCAGCGGTGTTACGCTTAAGGTTATTGATAAACCGATTGGGAAAAAACACAAGCTCATTGGTTACTGGCACAACTTTGTCAATCCAGCAGGCTGCCCCATTCCCCTTGATCAGATGTCACAGGCTTGGGATGTCATTGATATCGCTTTTGCAGAAAATGACAGAAGCTCAAATGGTACGGTACATTTTAAACCATTTGAAAAGGATATTCGCTCTAACTGCCCTCCTATCGATCCGGCTAAATTTAAGACAGATATGCAAGCACTACAGGCCCAAGGCAAAATTTTTGTATTAAGCCTAGGTGGAGCTGAAGGAACGATTACACTAAACACCGACGCGGATGAGGCGGCATTTGTGCGTAGCTTAACCGACATCATTCAGGAATGGGGATTTGATGGTTTGGATATTGATTTAGAAAGTGGCTCTAACCTCGTGCATGGGTCTCAGATCCAAGCAAGACTACCACGCGCAATCAAACAAATTGAACAAAATATTGGTGGCAACATGGTGCTAACCATGGCTCCGGAGCACCCTTATGTTCACGGCGGGATGATTGCCTACTCAGGTATTTGGGGAGCGTATATTCCTCTTATCAATGAGTTACGAGATACCTTAGATTTACTTCATGTCCAGCTTTACAATAATGGTGGATTACCTAACCCCTACGAGCCTGGCAGTGCGCCTGAAGGCTCGGTCAATATGATGGTGGCACATGCCAAAATGTTAATCGAGGGCTTTGACCTTGCTGATGGTAGCCGCTTTGCGCCGTTACGGGACGACCAAGTTGCAATAGGACTGCCTTCAGGACCACAATCCGCCAATTCAGGACAAGCACCTATCGGGAACATAATCAATGCCCTAGATTGCTTAACCAAAGGAGTAGACTGCGGAACGATTCAACCGAGCAGAGCGTATCCAAACTTCGGTGGTGTCATGACTTGGTCAATCAACTGGGATAAATATGATGGCTACAACTTTTCTCGCCCGATTGGCGATAAATTAACGCAGATGGAGCAGCAATAACCGACATCAAAGCGATATAACATCTACTATGAGAGCCTAAGCAATGAGTATCACTTTTTTGTTTAGGCTTTTTTAGTTCGGTATGCATTCTCCTGAGCTTTGGGTATTTAGCCTAAACTATATGTGGATAGTTTGGTAAAAATGGTACGCTGTAATGGATTTCACTCCTACCACCTCCGCTCGATTAAAGACTCTGCTAACACAGTCAATTATTTTGGTCTCTTACTCCGCATCAAGCTTGGCTGGCACTGCAAGTTGTTGTTGAAGAAGACAGATATTACGATAACGATGGTGAGCTCCACAACAATGGGCAAAACGCTAAGCAAGGCTAACTAATTAACAAACCTCAGCCATAGTCTGACTTATAAACGCTCGCAGCCAACGAAGTGCTGGATATTGGTGCTGCACTTCGTGCCATACCATTGCGACATCAAAAGTACAGTCTGGTATGGGATTGTCAACGATCGTAAAATCAGCTCCGAGCTTTGATGCCTGACGAGCTGGGATGAGCGCAACTAAGTCTGTATTTTTTACCAGTTCTGGAACCAATAAAAACGAGGGGACTGACGTCATTACCTGTCTCGATTTACCATATTGCTGCAAGATTGAGTCAACGAATGTAGAGGTGCTACTCCCTTCAAAAGAGACCACAATGTGTTCAAGCTTCACATAATCTGCAATTGTTATTTTTGGCTTTAGCTGCGGATGGTGCTTCCTGCCAATCAACACGTACTTCTCTTGATATAAGATTTTAAATCTTAACCAATCAGGCCCGCATTCCGGCGACATTAATGCCAAGTCAAGTTCTGAGTTTTGCAGCTGGACTGCAAGCGTTGCTATTTTCAAATGGCAAAGCACGACCTTGATATTAGGTGCCGCAACTTTTAAACGCTGTATCACCTTTGCCATCACCATCAGCTGTATATAGTCTGTACATGCCACTTTAAAAGTTAAATTGGCCGTTTCAGGGGTAAAATCTTGATGCTCTACTAACACATTACTCACTAGCTTCATCGCGGTGCGAAGTTCCGGCAGCAAAGCAATCGCTTTGGCAGTTGGTAGCATGCCTTTATGAATAGGGACTAATAACTGATCATCAAATAATCCTCGTAGCCGACTTAACTGAGTACTTACTGCTGGTTGGCTGAGGTTCAGCCTATCTGCCGCTTTGGTCACATTGCACTCTTCCAGTAGCACCACCAAAGTCTGAAGCAGATTTAAGTCCATCTTTTTACTATCCATTTAATTTATACCTTGAGTAAAAATATTCAATTTTATTTATAGCAAGATTACAGAGATAGTAACAACTCCTATTCGTTACAGAGTACTTATCATGACTAAATCCGCACTAGTGATATCGGCACATCCAGAGCCGACTTCCTTAACTCAGACACTCGCCAAGACAAGCGTCGAAACCTTAACGCGTATGGGCTTGCAAGTTCAAACTTCAAATCTATACCAAATGGACTGGAAGGCAGTAATTGATGCAACCGACTTCCCGCAAGATGACTCACAAGCACCACTTGCGATTATTGCAGCGTCTGGCAAAGCATATTACTCAAACACCCTAACCGAAGACGTTATTCAAGAGCAGCAAAAATTGTTGGCTGCCGACTTGGTTATTTTTCACTTTCCGCTTTGGTGGTACAGCGTGCCCGCCATACTCAAAGGCTGGTTCGATAGAGTCTATGCCTATGGCTTTGCTTACGGCTATCAAAACAAAGGAAACCAATTGCGCTACGGCGAGGGAATTTTACAGGGAAAACGAGCATTAATTTGTGTAACTACAGGTGGTGGCTATGAGGATTACTCTCCTTTAGGGATAAACGGCACAATGGACGAATTACTATTCCCAATAACGCACGGGACTTTGTTTTTCCCAGGTATGGACGTTCTACAAAACCATGTTATTTTCGACGCCAAAGGCGAGCCTAATCAACGTATAGCTGATGAAGTTACCAGTTGGTCAAAGCGCTTAACACACGTATTTCGTGAAAAGCCAATCCCTTACCGAAAACAAAATAGTGGCGATTATATCAACGGCCAAATGCTAAAATCCGAAGTCGCGATGGGAAAGTCGGGTATTGCTGCACATATTGCTTAATCAAGGTGTTATCAGCTATGTTTATAGGATGTAGCTGATAATCAATGAGTATTGTAATTTGCAAAACATCTGGATTGCCTTTTTTGGCGTTGTGCTGCTCACAGCTTGTACCCGAGTCAATAGCTGCGAGCTTGCAGTACTTGATGGTAATGTCGTGCTCAATTCCTCAAAGGTGCAGCCTAAATGTCGTTTTAAACAAGATCAAACCGGCCAGTTGTCTGCTGCGGCTAAGTTCACCTCTGCGCTAACTCATCAAACGCCAAACGTTAAAATAAATCGGCTATCACAGAATCAAGCTCTGCAATCATGCAACATCGACGCTACACAAGATAGTTTGACGTGTACATTTAATGGCAAAAGCGACCATTTCACACTAACTAACACCGTTAAGCAGGGGAAAATCGCATCAACAAGCTGGCAGGATGATGACTATGTTTACCTTGGCTGGATGACTAAGGCTGAGGTATTAATGGGCTATATTACGTTTGGCACACTTAACAAACGCAGCGCGCCCTTTTTCATTCCCGCCTCCCAGTTTTGTCAGTATGGTCTAAGCTCGTATATTATTGACCTTGGTAAAAGCGACTCACTATGCCAAAACCACGAAGGGTTTTGGTCTCACAGCCGTTTGCTCCCCCTACCCCAGCCCTGCAAACAACCACAGCAAATGATCCAAGATAAAGGTGGAATTTGGGCACTGGAGTTTATCGAAAGTAGCTATCAATGGCGGATCTGTAGATACAACGATAACGCAGGTAGCCTGTTAGCCGCATACGAGTACAGTATAGATTTAAAGGCAACACTGGCTCGGTATGGCTTACAGCCCAGTGATTACACCCAACTTACTTTTTTAACCAATGGCGATACTAACGCCATTGCGAATGCGGTAGAAATAGATAACGTTTTTCCGGTCAGTGATATTACACCAAATCTTGACCCGCAGACGATAGAATTGCCTATTCAGCAACTACAATACAAACTGACCAAGCTAGATTAATTGCCACTTACTCTTGTGCTTCACGTAGCACTTGCATGTGGTTAGTTTGTTTTCTAAATTGATTTGGCGTGGTACCCGTGGTGATTTTAAATGCTCTAGTAAATGGTCCAACCGACGCAAAACCACTTTCCAGTCCAACAACAAGTACCGGCCAATGTTGTTTAGTGGGGTCTTGTAACAACACCTTAGCATGCTCAACTCTTAACTCATTGACCAATTGATTGAAATTTCGCGCCTGTAAGTTTTGTCGTATCACTCGGCTTATCTTATATTCCGGTTGATTAAATTGCTGAGCTAAATCAGCAACCTTTAACCCTTCTTTGAGGTATCCTTTTTGCGTAATAAGAAAGTGTTCGACCTGCTGCTGAAGTTCACTATCACCCTCGGCTTGCGTTGACTCACTTGATCTAGCGTACCTTACGGATGTTATTGTACGTTGAGATGAAAATCGCCAATACAGTAACACTTGCGCTGTCAATATGATGAGGATAGCTGCGCTTGTCACTGCCCATTCTTGAACCTCACGATTATCGGCAAAGCGATTTTCGGCCAATTTGGTGCCTGCGACACAAATAAAATAAGCGCATAAAAACAGCACCCTTTGTGCTTTTTCTGGCCCTTGAGACTGGGAGAATCCTCGACACCCTTCCCAAAATGCCAACATGAGCACACTAGATGACAACAATAGGGTAAGCTCATACGCCGCACTGTTAAGCCACTCCACGAATCCGCTAGCATTCATGTGTAACTGGCTGTCGATAAACAAATAGCCTTGTCGCCACACAACCAAAGCAGCAATGGCAGCTGCAAACACAATATGTCTCTGTAAAATGGCATTTTTTTCTCTAAATAATGCCCGAGCAAGCAACCAGAACCCATTACAGGTCACACAAGCACCAATGCCAATTAAATACTGATAACCATTTAAGGAATCTTGAGTTAGTTTTTTGGTCGTAGCCAGTGCTATTGAACCGCACACTAAAGCAAAGAGTAAATGTGCTGCTTTTTTTTCTTTTACAAAGAGCTGAGCAACAACCAAAGTACAACATAGGCTAAGCAGAAGTAGATAGTAATTTTCAATAGTCATGGTGATTGAAAGAATATTGATAGACACAGAAACTCTAACAGTCACACCAAAAGCATTCAAATTAACTTTGTAAGTAAACTTAACACCACCATTTTCAAAGTTTGGCCAACTTTCTTTGCTTTGATTTTCAAAATCAAAGCGACGAGATCGAAAAACCTTGTCATTTTATATATCAAATTTATTGATTTATAAGGATAAGTATTTTGTCTTCCCTCAACTTGACCAATTCAACAGGAGTTTCCTTAAATCCCTTTAGCGTATTGAATGGTGCTGCAAAGAGCTGGGTATGTGTTGCATTACTCGGGCAATGGATGTTTGCTGTTTACATCTTAAGCCTATATGCCATCCCGCTCATCACAGGGCTCACAGAGCAAAGTGCAGCTGCTTCACCTGCGAGTGGACACACAAAAGATGCCAAGGTATTTTTTAGCCATGTTTTACCCGCTGTGATTTTGGCCACCAGCGGCTTATTACAGCTTATTCCTACGGTACGAAAACACTTTCCACGCTTTCACCGCTACAACGGAAGAGTATTTTTTATTCTCGGTATTTCGGGCGCACTCACCGGGTTATACCTCACTTGGGTAACCGGCCTTAGGCTAAGCGATGTTGGTGCCATTGGTATCACACTCAACGGTATATTAATTCCCATTGCGATATTTTTTGCTTGGCGTACAGCCATACAAAAAAATATCGCTACACATCAACGCTATGCCGTACATAGTTTTTTCTTGGTTAATGGGGTGTGGACGTTTCGCCTTTATTTGTTTGGTTGGTACATGGTCAACCAAGGCTTCAATGGCAATACCACAACCTTAGATGGCCCCGTCGATATATTTATTTCGTTTGCCTGCTATCTGCTACCAATGACACTCGCAGAACTCTACTTTTGGGCAAAACGCCAAACCAAAGCTAGCGCACCGGTGTGGATAATCGCGGTGATGATGAGCTTAGGTTTTGTGATCACCGCGATAGGCGTTTGCGCGACCGCTGTCATGATGTGGTGGCCACGCATTTCAGCGGTCTTTTTTAGTTAAATTACAGTTTAATTAGTTAGGAGTAGAAACATGCTTTTAGTCAAAGCGAACAAAATCAACAAAGGCCTAATTACATCGGCAATCTTACTCGTGATATCAACGCTGATGTGGCAACATTTAAATGGCGGAATAGTGAGTCACTACTTACTTCACAGAGCAGATCTTCCAGCAGTATCTAACGCATGGGGAATTATCATAATTCCCGTATTAGCTTGGCTTACTGCACTGCGGCTTCATAAAGCAAGTGGCACAGAGAGCATTAAAAAAACAGCCCCCGTAGTTATTCCTACTGAGTTTTTGGTCGCATTCTTTGTGATGTTAATCTTTAGCTTGTTGCAATCAGCCCTTTGGGAGTTCGGTTATCAAAGCCTCACCATGTATACAACCTTAGGACTATTGATAGCTGGGTTATTTTATCCAATCTACCGCGCAGAATGCATATTGGGACACGTAGTCGGTGCTAGTTTTACCTTTGGTTATGTTATTCCACTAATTGGCATTTTAGTGATGGCAATCGTTTCAGTGTTTTCTCTTTTTTGCTTAAAACCTATCTTTTCTAAACTACTAGAGAAGATGCAAGCACCAATAAGAATGGAGTAATAGTGACCTTGGAAAGCTCAAGACAAAACAAATAACCCCTAAGCGCCGCTATATAACTCGTTCCTTGTCGTTTTGACTCGTGTTAAATTAGCGATGATTGTTAAGAAAGGAACGAGCGGTTATGCAAACTAAGTTAGTTACTCACATTGTTATCGTGGCTATTTTTACATTGCTGTCAATTGGTAGCGCTGTTGCTAATAACTCAGCAGATCCGAACTCGACACTGCAGCTTTCGTCCGCTTATTTTTCGCAAAAAAGAACGGTTCATATCGTCCTGCCACCAAGCTATGAGCAAGGCAATACAAGCTATCCAGTGTTATATCTAACTGATGGTCAGAGCAATCTTGAACATACCGCTTCAGCGGCTCGCTTCTTGGCACAACAACATAAAATACCGGAACTTATCATTGTTGCGGTCGAAACCAACGAACACCGCACTCGAGATCTGACCCCATCTTATCGCAAAGGCAGCCTTGCGGTACTGGGACATTTTGCAGGTTCAACACGGCAGCAAAATCCGGGCGGTGCAGAAATGCTACTGCAATTTATCGACAAAGAACTCATCCCTTATGTAGACAAGCATTATCGAACATCAGGCTATCGCGCGTTAGCAGGACACTCATTTGGCGGGCTGTTTGCAACCTATGCGCTACTTGAGAAACCCGATTTATTTAATGGTGTGATGTTGGCAAGTCCAAGCCTCTGGTGGGATAAAGAGCGATTATTAAATGATTTACTGGCAAAAGCGTTAATCAACAAGTGTATCTACATCAGCATGGCAGACGAAAGTGCAATCATAACGCAGCCTTTTCAACGTCTTAATGATGTTTGGCGAAAGCCAAATGGAATTGACTTCAAAGCGCAGCACTTTAGCGGCGAAACCCATATGAGCGTCGTCTACCCGAGCTACTATCATGGTTTGCAGCACCTCTTTAACCATTATCAGCCATCCTTGAAAGTAGCGGCTGCCAGTGTCACTCAGCTGGAAAAGCATGTCGCCATCGCTAAGTCACTATATGGACTCAAGGCTTACCCCTACGACGCACTGACTTCGCTAGGGTATACCGCCCTATTCGAACGTAACTTCACAGCGGCCATCAACCTATTTAGCTTTGTGAGCCAGCACAACTCAGAATCCCTCAATGCACTGCAGCAATTGGCAATGGCTTATCAGCAAAAAGGAGATAAGCCATCGCTACTAAAGACCTACCAAGCCATGCTTAAGCTTGAAGGGCTAAGTGAACGAGAACAAAAGCATTTATTCTATGAAATCAAAGCATTGCAACACTTACATTAACTGATTTTTTCTAAAGTGATGATATTCACTTAACGCAAGTGGCACTGAAACCACAGGGTTTTGTGAGTGCCCTGCGCCCTCGCTAATGCTGTGCCCCCATCGCACATTAGCAGGCGCATGCTGTTCAAGTGCATCTAATAAGCCGTGAAATGAACCCGTAATGATGTCATTCTCAGCACCGCCAATGGAGAGGTAAATATACTTAGGTTTGCTTTGAATATTGGCTAGGCTTTTTGCAAATTCTCTTACGACAACGGAGTCGTCGTACCACGCCGCAGGACTAAAAGCAAAGTAGCCATCAAAAAGCGTAGGTTTAGTCACCATGGTATAAAGTACAAAACTTCCACCAGCAGAGAATCCGCTTAAGATACGATTGTCATTAATTGAGTAGTTCTTTTCCAGATAAGGTAAAAGTTCGGTTTCAATGAACCGCAAAAACCTATCTGCACGACCAAAAATGGCAGGATCATTGTCACTCTCTGGACGGGCCTCAATCGCAACATCTTGTCGAGCATAAGGCGGCACTAAGTCGCGGTTGCGGGTCTGCGTCCAAAATTGATTGGGAATAGACACTAAAATGGCATCTTCTACCTTACCTTGTTCGGCAAGGCTGCTTAATACCTCATCCCAACGGGCGAGATTAAAGTTGCCGTCGGTGCGAATAATGAGTGGATAACTATGTGCCTTGTCATATCCTTTTGGGAGGCGAATAAAGACCTTGCGATCTTCATTAAGCACTTCTGAAGACAACACTACATCAACATAATCTGAAGTGTAATAAGACTGATACTGGGTAAACGTCCAACCAGCGGCGGCGATGACAATTAAACCTAAGAGGGAAAATAGATATCGTTTCATAAAACTTCCTGTCATTATTTTTATTATTATGGGTAATGTTACTCAAAGCCTGACTTATCCTACATTATACTGTCAAGAAACAACATAGCCTGTGGTTTTGAGAATGAAGAAGACCAAGTTAACGCAAAAGATAGGCCATATGCTAATTCAAACTAGGCGTTCTACCCAAATCCAGCTCACGTGGAGAAGCGCAAAGAGCTCTTTGCAGAAGGAGTGACACTAGACTTGGAGCTTATTTGCTTTCCCTGAGTGGAAAGCGACGCTAAGTCCTAGCTATGAGAATGATATGTTCAGATTTGGCGCTTCTACCCGCTATGTTGGCATGCAAAAACGTAAAGAAAATTATGACGCATCTTTCGCTATACCATTTAAGACGCCGACTATGATTTATACCGACTTAACGGCATCTTATTTCTACAGTGACACTCTGCGTTTTAACCTTGGTGCGAATAACGTTCTTGATAAGAAACTACTTGGGAACCGACGGTGGCTTGTTCGATACGATAGGTCGAACCTATTTTGCTAACCTAAACTGGACGTTCTAATGCACTAGCATAGCTTGTGCAAAGTACGCTATCTACAGTAAATTGGCGCGCACAGATAATACTGTGCTCGCCTTTTTATACCAATTTGCTTAA
>NZ_RCSQ01000195.1:0-4209 GCF_004103255.1 Pseudoalteromonas sp. PS5 | reverse complement strand
TTGCCTGGTTATCGACAAGATTCTCTCGCCTCAAAATAGATCACTTAATTAAGCGAATTGGTATTAATCAACTAAAATAGCTATGGTTAACAGCGTAATATCGCTTTAGCTAAAAGTTAAGCCACGTTCAGCGTATTTATAATGTACGCGAGTATGCGATACGTTACAGGTTTCTTAACTGGTCGATAACGGCTTGGATCTTATCAAACTTTGTTTGTTTGTATTCCAGCTCAGCTTGTGCTTTTCTACTCTCCCAATAAGCATGGTCTTCAGGGTACTGAGGTTCAACCACATAAGACGCTAGGTGATTACCGTACGGGTCTCTTAGCCAGCATCTATATTCAACCGCTTGATCATAAGGGTCTGGGTCGTCACAGCCTGATCTAAGTGGGAGATCGGCTTGTTTTTTCTGTGCGAGCATTGTGCTGAGTTGGTTGGCTAAATTTCTTGCTGCGGTCACGACGGTAGACTTAGGTACCAGCCCTGCTAAGTGACGCTCAGTATATATTGCAACGACTACAGATGCAGCTAGCGCGTAGGTATCAGCAAGGTAGAAAAAGTCATCATTATAGCGACTGTTAAGTGCTCTGTGGTTAATTAAATCATTGGCTTTAATTAACAGACCACCTAATAACACTGGATCTTCACCCTTGTATTTTACGGTATCTCCATAATGTTTTAAGCTTGCCTCTACACTGCGAAACTCTGCAATAAAGTCATACTCAGCATCACGAACAATTTCCTTTCTAACTCTATCTTGTATCGCTTGTAGGCTTTCTTCGCTAAGCATTACGTATTGCGGGCCACCAGAGCCAAATACAGCGTCGGCAAGTAAAGAGCCAAAACCATTTAATAGTTTGCTTTTTACTTTATCTAAGATCTGTTCGCCGATTGTTGCTGTTTTTTCTTCTTGTTCGGTGGCACCAACAGAAAATGTTGCACTGCATAGCGTTAGACTGACTATTGCGGCGATTGAACTAAGTTTCATTAAAATAATCCTTATTAATACATACAGTTATCAACTAACCTGAGATCTGGATAACTATCCCGTGGCGCGCTTTTGATACGTGAAGCTATGCTCAAAGCGTGCTAGCTAAATGGGGCGAATAGAACCTATAACGGCTTAGCGCTCTTTTATCCAGCCTCAGGTTAACTACGTAAACTCAGTCATTGACTTAATATATTATTTTTAAAGTAATGAATTAACATTGGCTTTTGTTTTTAAGTTAATTAAAAATGACTAAGTTTAGATAGTTTACTCTATTTTTGTTAAGGGATCATTAAAGTCCAAATTTTATTCGTATACCAGCGTTGACGGTAAATCCATCATTGCGTGACCAAATGTCAGTTGTCCAGCGGCCACTTGGCGCTTGTGCAGTTAACAGCAGCGGTTCCTCTTTAGTTTGCCTTACATTGAGTAAATTTTCTGCGTTCAGAAAATAGCTAATATTTCCCACTGTAATTTGCCCAAGTAGACCGAGATGCCAATAGGCATCGCTTTTGGTTCGGTATGGGTTGTTTTCAAGGTGTTGTGTGCCCGTGTAGTAAGCTTCAAAACCCAATAAGTGGCTGCCATGTTTCTCCCACATGATAACTGCACCAGCGGTGTGTGTTGGGGTTAAATAAAGTGGTACACGAGAGGCATCAAACATGCTGTTTTTAGTAGCATCTGTGTATAAATAGCTTCCTGTGAATTTGATATCATGCCAACGATAACGCAGTAGTAACTCTGCGCCCCGTATTTCGCTCTGGCCACTCGTATTTATTAAGCGAACCTGTTGCTGCTGTGAAGGCGTATTCGAATTAACAACTTCTAGCGCCGTGACATTTTCAACGTCAGAGGAAAATAAAGTAATGCTGCTCTCAAATTTATCAGTGACATAACTGAGGTCAATAGAGGCAGTTGTTGCTTCCTCCTCCTCAAGATCGGTGATGGGCATAAGGCGTGACAAGCCCGTATCTTCGATGTCTTCAATAAAAGGTGTTGGGGCAAAAAAACCTTGTCCGTAAGAGCCTCGAATAATCCAATGTTCCGGGTTGTATAATACCGAAATACGCGGGCTAAACTGAGTGCCGAATTCATTATGCCAATCCGTACGCGCGCTCAATGACACAGCAAGATCTTCACTTGCTTCATAATCTACCTGTGAAAATAATCCCGGTACCTGATAGCGATAATTAAAAGTTGAAAAGTCCTGTGAATCAAAGCTATCTTCTTGATATGCCATACCAATAAGCCATGCAATATGGTCGTTATACCCGGATACGCTAGACTCAATTAAGTAGCTTTCATGGGTGTCATTTTCTTCAACGATACCATAAATGTGATCATGCTCTTGGTGCATCATCGAGCCTCGTAGGTTTAGGCTCAGTGTTTGTGCTAGTGGCTTATCAAAGATAAAGCCAGCGTCTATGCTTTGTGAGTCCTGACTTTGAACAAAGGGGTTACCATCAGCTAGTGTTGCTCCTTCTCGAGTACCGCCTTCACGATTTTCTGTCATTGCGCCAAGCGTAAAATACAAGCTTTCTCCATCTTCACCTTCCCAATATAGGCGAGGGCGAACTGTTGCACGTTCATATCCTGCCATATCAAGCCAGCCATCATCATCTAAATCCTGTTGAGCTTGATGGTGTATCCCAGCAGTTAATGACATGCTTGTGGTGTCATGAATAGGTGCTGCGAAGTACGAAGTGATGTCTTGACCACTTTTTGATGTAGCATTGAGTAATACTTCTCCTTCAAATTCATCTGAAGGAGTACGAGAGATCAAATTAATCACTCCACCAAGTGCGGAGCCACCATAAAGCGAGGAGGCTGAGCCTTTGATGATTTCAACGTTGGCTAAATCAGTGGGCGGGATTTGCAATAACCCAATTGAAGCTGTTTGCCCGCCATAGAGTGGCAATCCATCACTCAATAACTGGGTGTATCTACCATATAAACTTTGTAGACGGATATTGGCGCTGCCAAGGGCTGGGGAGGTATTTTGCACTCGCACTCCGCCTGTTTCGGCAACTAACATGGAAATATTACCCGGACGCATTAGGGCTTTTTCTTGGATTTCTTCACCATTTATAATCTCTGTTCTTGTTGCTGACTCGGTTACGATCCGTCCTAAGCGTGATGCCGTTACTTGAATCTTTTCAATTTTATTGTCGTCATGCTCATGGTGATGCTGTTCTCCAGCATGAGATATAGATGGAGCTAATAGGATGGCGAGTGCCACTTTAGAGTATGTATATCGCATTTTTACCTCTAATAATACAAAGCGTTGGGTGTGACACCAACGTTCAGCAATGTCTACTTCATTTGAATAGCAATACCAAGCACTCAAGCTGTAAAGTTCAGTTGCAACATATTTTGCTTTTATACCAACTTGCTTTATTAAGTCTAATTGGTATTACTCACTCAAGTTGAGCAAGTATTAAGACAAAGTGGTATAACAACGCATGCTGTGTCCGTTGCACACTGACGGCTACGCACATTGGTATTATTTTGTATTGGTTGTAGTTAGCCTACGGGATATAAAACCTGAGGTTCAGGCTATAGCGGTATCAATAGAGAAGGTAAAATAGGTGGTCGTTCAAGGGGCGGCACATGCCGTCCGGTGTACCGATGCGTCAGACCAATATCTAGGTCATGAGTATGTAATCGATATGGAACGTTGAGCCGAAGTGTGATGAAAACAAATGTAGTACATGCGTTGTCTGGACAAATGCAGTCATTTTCACAGCACTGTGTATCACAACAGTCATCGGTATCTGTGGACAGGTTACCATCGCTCAATACTACAGTTTGATGCTCGGCTGCTTCTATGATTGAAGCTGAAACCTTGCTGCCTACAAAGTCAAAAGCCATGGTTTGGCCAACAAGGGCAACCAATAACGTTATCATTAAAACTAGCTTTGACAATGGGTTATACATAACTATCTGCAACAAAAATGGCCTCGGTATTGTAAGAGCTTTTACGTGATAAGTGAAGTCTTTGGGTGTCTATGTGTTATTTGCACATCGCTAACACGCTATTTCAAGCACAAAAGGCGGGAGTTATACCATATATGGACTCTCTCCGATTACAAGATAGTAATTGATAGAATTTCAAAGTTCATTGCTGCCATATATTCGGCTTTTTAATGAGCGGATTTATCCGCTCTAGCCCTGATGGATATCCGCCTCTATTCCCTTATAACAGCCCTTGGTATTATCAG
>NZ_RCSQ01000194.1:0-5886 GCF_004103255.1 Pseudoalteromonas sp. PS5 | reverse complement strand
TTTTGACTTGCCGACAGGGATTTAGGGACTTCAGCGACAGCAGGACGCGGTAGTGGTGTTATCAACGATACTTTCTCGCCTAAAAACAGATCAATTAATTAAGGTAATTAATGGAATGGACTTGTAACTACTCCCCATCGGCGTCATGATGCGCCATATTAGTTTGGGGTAAGTTTTCGCATAAACAAAGCATAGAGAATCACATGAATAAAGTAACAATAGACTTAGATATCGCCAAGGACATTTTCACCTAGTTTGGTTAGATAGTTATAATTATGTGCAGCCTCACGATGCACTATCTTGAGGCAACGTAATTCTACCAATGAGCTTTACAAAATCTGGGGTAGTTATAGATTAACTTGACTATTCAACAGTTAGATTTTGCCTCTCTACTATATAATCAAAGGTTATTCCGGATAAATTTTGTCCATCAACGGTTACATCCCAAGCGCCATGTCCAGCACCTTCTAAAGTAACAAGCACGTTATGAATACTTAAAGAATCATAGATTCCTTGTAATTCTATTGCTTCAGAATATGGTGTAGATGGATTCGCATCATTAGTACCATGCGCCATGAAAAGTTCAGGGTCGTCACTGTCATATAAATACGCTCCATACACACCTTCGAACAGGTCTAGTTTTACATTCGAACCCCAAAAATAAACCATGTTTTTTACGTCATAGGCCTCTTGTATGTTTGTTGTTGCAAGTGTAGGGTCGTTATTAATTGATATTTCGTCTCTAAAATCTTCTAGGTTTGATATACCTAGTGTAATTGCTGTAATTGCCCCTGCTGAGGCTCCGCCAACAGTGATGTAATCAGTGTTTATGTTGTAGATGCCCGCATTTGCTACTATCCAACGAAGAGCGGCTTTTGCGTCTCTTTGAGCCATATACATAGCGACAGCTTGTTCAAACTGTTTTATCGTTTCAACACCTTGGAGAGCATGTTCAATCCACTCTTGCGGTGCAAGGCCTTTAAAGTAAGAGAGTAACTCATCTTGAGGCATGCTTGTTCTCGTAATTAACGCTTCGGCTGTTCTATAATCTATTGAAATAAAAACCCACCCTCTTGAAGCATAGTAACTTGCCATGTCTACGATTTCTGGTTTAGCCTTTGTGCCCCCGGTAAATCCACCACCATGAATAAACATAAAAACAGGTCTGTTGGTAGAGCCATTACTAGGGTAATAGACATCTAATTTAAGCGGAGTTGCAACAGCTGTTGTACTTGAACTCTCGTGTCTAAGCCCTTCTGCATATGTAACATCTTCATCTACAAACGTTACATAAGTCGATTCAGCTTTAACGATAGGAATACTATTATCTGGTTCGGGAACAAATAAAAAAGGCGGAGAATCTATAGCATCGCTGCCTCCACTGCCGCAGGCAGTAAGTGCAGTTAAGAAGAAGAAACTACACACCAATAGTAAACGATTACTGAACATAAAGCCCCCCAACTCAACTACAGATTGATCAAATCATAGCTCATAATAATTAAAGCTGCTTGGGGGAAGGTTATTTACATAACTTTACTCGTCTCATTTTTCAGGTGCTCTTCCCCTGAATAATATGAAATCTGATGTCAATCGGCTAGCAGGTACCTAGTATTAGGGGAAGATCGCAACAGCGCAAAGTTTCCCCTTCATGGTCATAATTAAAATTAACGATAAACTTAATCAAACAAAAATGCAGCTGTTATCACATAGATTGATGCTCACCTTTTAGTGGGCACTTTTTATTGAAAGTTATTTCTTTTTGGCTTGCTCTTTCAGAATTTCATTTATGAAGCTCTTGCGGCCATATTGGCGAGTGATAATACATTTATCTAAGTCAAAGCCTCTTGCAGGGCAATATTCTCTGCCATAGTAAATGATTTGAAGATGAAGGTCGTTCCAACGTTCTTTTGGGAAAAGGCGTTTTCCATCTTTTTCTGTTTGCTCTACACTTTTGCCATTAGATAGGCCCCAACGATACATTAGACGATGAATGTGTGTATCGACTGGGAAAGCTGGCACGTTAAAGGCTTGTGCCATTACCACTGATGCCGTTTTGTGACCTACACCTGGCATTGCTTCAAGATCTTTAAAATTCTGCGGCACTTCACCATTATGCTGATTGATAATCATCTCAGAAAGGTGCCAGATACCTTTTGATTTCATTGGTGATAAACCACATGGCTTGATGATTTCTTTGATGTCATCGATACTCATTTTTATCATGTCATAAGGGTTATCAGCTTTCGCAAATAGTTTTGGCGTGATCTGATTTACACGTTCATCAGTACACTGAGCAGATAGTAATACTGCAACTAATAAGGTGTATGGATCTTTATGATCAAGAGGGATAGGAACTTCAGGATAAAGTTCGTCTAGAATTTCGATAATAGCCTGAACTTTTTCTTTTTTTGTTATTGACTCACTCATCATTTGTTCCCTGATTCGTATGTTACTTTATGAATATAGGTTTTTACTATTCAAGCAGTCTTGTAGCTCAACATTTACAGATTCTTCTTAGTTATTCCGTAATTTGGTTTTCTAAGCAGCTTTGTCTTTAAACTCACATAGATCTTCAATGAGGCATGAACCGCATTTCGGCTTGCGAGCTGTACATACGTATCGACCGTGAAGAATAAGCCAGTGATGGGCATCGACTTTAAACTCTTTGGGAACGACCTTCTCTAGCTTTTGCTCTACAGCAACGACATCTTTACCCATTGCGAACTTGGTGCGGTTGGAGACGCGGAAGATATGGGTGTCTACGGCTATAGTTGGCCAGCCAAAAGCGCAGTTTAATACTACGTTTGCGGTTTTTCGGCCCACCCCTGGCAATGCCTCTAAGGCTTCTCGATTTTCAGGGACTTCGGAACCGTGTTTGTCGACAAGAATTTGACACATCTTATAGACGTTATTGGCTTTTGAATTAAATAAACCAATGGTTTTGATATAGTCTCGTAAGCCCTCAAGGCCCAGTTCCAAGATTTGTTCAGGCGTGTTGGCAACAGGAAAAAGCTTGCGAGTGGCTTTATTCACCCCAACATCTGTAGCCTGCGCTGAGAGGGTAACGGCCACGAGTAGCTCAAATGGTGATGAGTACTCTAACTCAGTTTCAGGATGCGGGTTCTCGTCCCGTAGTCGCGTGAGTATTTCTATGCGTTTTTGTTTATTCATAAGATTTACTTGCTAAGCTCAATAACGGTTTTGCTAGCAGCGACAGTGACGGTGTCGCTGCGAACCTTGGGCTAATTTAGGTTTGTAACTCGTGCTCTCGGCCCTTTAACTTGCTCGGGAGCTGGCACCGCGTTTTTGGTTTTGATTTGGTGGTCGATGACATTTTTAGCAGCGATAAGCAACCCCAGACCTAAGAAGGCGCCTGGTGGTAAAATTGCAACCAAAAACTGGTGATCAAAAGAGAATACTTCGATACGTAGCATACTTGCCCAGTCACCAAGCAAAAGCTCTGCACCGTCAAATAAGGTACCTTGGCCTAAAAGTTCACGCATGGCGCCGAGCACAAACAATACCAATGCAAAGCCAAAGCCCATCATTAAACCATCCCATACTGACAATAGCGGTGTATTTTTTGAAGCAAAAGCTTCCGCTCGGCCAATGATTGCACAGTTAGTAACAATTAAGGGAATAAATATCCCAAGGGACTGATACAGACCAAAGGTATAAGCATTCATCAGGAGTTGGATCACGGTGACAAACGCTGCGATTATCATAACAAAAACTGGGATCCGAATGTCTTTGGGTACCCAGTTTCTGACAACAGAAACCGTTAAGTTAGAACCGACTAGAACCAACAATGTGGCAATACCAAGCCCGAGTGCGTTAGTCACAGTTGAAGTGACGGCAAGCAGCGGACATAGCCCTAATAGCTGCACTAATGCAGGGTTATTTTTCCATGTACCTTCCAGGTACAGTGATTTGAATTGGCTCACTGTGATACCTCACAAGTATTTTTCGCATCAAATAGGGCGTCAAAGTGTGTTTTGGCGAACCACGCCGCTTGATTTACTGACGTAACCACAGCTCGAGGGGTAATGGTTGCGCCAGTGAAGGCATCAAACTGACCACCATCTTTTTTCACATTCAAGTGTGGATCAGCTTCACTGGTAACGTTGACACCATTAAAAGTTGTTACCCAGGCAGACTTTGCCAGCTCAACCTTATCACCTAGTCCCGGGGTTTCCTCATGACGTGTTATACGCACACCTGAGATCACACCTGCTCTGTTAACAGCGGTTAGAATATCGATATTACCACTATAGCCTCTTGGCGTGATATGCCGTACCAGCAACGCTGAAGGCGCACCATCAAGTCTAGCGCGATAAATTGTATGCGGCCCTTGCGGCCCTAATTCTGGAGCGTTGCTGGTGGTGCAATCAAGATAAAGCGTATTGTCATATTGATCTTTGTCAATCACTTGCGAAAGTAACTGCATAAGGTGTTGCTGTTCTTGATTTGCTATTTTACCTTTGGTGATGTCGTTGATCAGTGCTACTGCGCCTGTGGTTGCCAACGCAAATGCAGCTAAGATCAAACCGTTTTTCTGCATCGATTGAATTATCATGAATTTGCTCCGTGGCCATAGGTGCGTGGTTGAGTATAATGATCAATCAGTGGCACAGCCATATTCATTATCACGACGGCAAAAGCAACTGCGTCTGGATAACCACCAAATTGACGGATCACATAAACAGTTAAGCCAATCGCTGCGCCATAAATTAAGCGCCCAAGGTTAGTTGTTGAGGCTGAAACAGGATCGGTTGCAATAAAAAATGCGCCTAGCATAGTTGCACCGCTAAACAGGTGGAAGAGAGTACCGGGTTCTGATTGTGGTGCAATAATATAGCCAACCCCGCTGGCAAGGCCAAGGCTTACGATAAAAGATACTGGGATGTGCCAATTGATCACTTTGGCCTTTAAAAGATAAAGCCCACCAAGTAAAAAGGCGAAGTTAACATATTGCCAGCCCAACCCTGCGATTTCACCAAAACCAATGTAGCTCATTGCTTCTGTTACCGTATACCCTTGCGACACAGAAGTTTTTACCGAATCTAGCGGTGTGGCACTGGTCGCGCCATCAATGACGTTTGTGCTCCACTTATCTAAAGTCACACCTTGAGAGGTTGCTTCAGTGAATATCATCGCAAACTGATCAGCCAAGCTTAGCGTTTGGGTTGCTATCTCTTGGATCGGAGACCAAGAGGTCATTTGTACAGGAAAAGAAATTAGCAATAGTACGTAGGCAGCCATGGCTGGGTTAAATAGGTTAAACCCGAGTCCACCGTATAATTGTTTTACGATGGCGATAGCAAAGAATGCACCAATTACTGTTACCCACCAAGGTGCCAGTGGTGGCACGCTGATGGCAAGTAGTAGTGCTGTCAGCCAAGCGCTACCATCACTCAAACTTGGCCATATTTCACGGCCTCTTAGTTTCAGTACGGCAGCCTCGGTAAGACTCACAGTAATTAGGGCTAACGCTAGCTGGATTAATACGCCAAAACCAAAAAAGTAGGTTTGCACTAGGATCCCAGGAATACAGGCAGCCATAACCGTCATCATAATTTTGCTGACGGACTTGTGGCTATGGTTATGCGGGGATGAAGCCATGGTTAATTTCATGACGGTTCATTTCCTTCTTGTTCTTTGGCTTGCTTTTTCGCTTTTGCTTTTGCAATTGCGGCTTTAACTGCGGCTTTTTTACGGGCCTCGGGAGTTTGGGTATCAAGCTGCGCCTGCTCTGTGTCCGTGCTTTGTTGCTCCTCTAACGGTTCAACTGTGCTGTCGTTTGCTTCTTCAGCTTGTTTAGCAGCTTTTTTCGCTTTAGCGCGGGCTATGGCGGCGGCCACAGCGGCTTTACGAGGGTCAGCTACG
>NZ_RCSQ01000193.1:0-1015 GCF_004103255.1 Pseudoalteromonas sp. PS5 | reverse complement strand
TGGCAAGCATCGTGGAGCAGCATGCCGCGAGTCACCCTGAACAAACAGCTATATTAACCAGCAGCGGTGACGCGCTGTCTTATGCCGAGCTAAACGGTAAAGCCAATGCCCTTGCCAACCACATCATTACTCAGCACCCCAAAGTACAAGCTGGCCTATTGCCTGCCGATACCCCTATCGCGCTTTACTTTTCTCGCAGCAGCGAGATGCTCATTGCTATGTTGGCTGTGCTCAAAGCCGGTGGTGCCTATGTCCCTGTTTCACCAGATTACCCCGAAGCTCGGGTTGAATTTATTTTAACCGACACCAATACCGACTTAGTGCTAACGCAGGAAAGTCACTTACCCTCACTTAACCCTGTGCTTGGAAAAGGCGTGAAAGCGCTCCGTGTCAATACCCATGCACTAGCGGTGGAGCATGAGAATTTAGTGCGTCCAACGGCCTTGACTAACTTGGCCTATATCATCTACACCTCAGGGACAACCGGACAACCCAAAGGCGTAATGCTCACTCAGCACAATGTGCTCTATTACCTTCATGCCTTAACCCGCCAGTTAGGGGATAAGTATCGTAACATCGACTTTTCGTCTAACTACTGTTTTGACCTGTCAGTCACGACCACCTTATGTCCGCTCCTCGCGGGGCAAACCGTGTGTGTCTATGAGGGAGATATTCTTGATGCCGCCGCCTTTAGAGTTCACCTCAGCGCCGCGAATATTGGTTTTGTAAAAACCACACCGAGTCTTGCCATGGCACTCTTACCAGGCAGTGACGCACAAGTCGATACCCTAATGCTCGGTGGTGAAGCGCTGACTGAGCAGGCCATTGACGCCTTAAGCGGCCATGTTAATGCTATCTTCGACGAATATGGCCCCACGGAAACCACTGTCGGTGCGATGCTGGCACAAGCGTACCCTCGCCTTCATCAAGGCATAGGTAAAGCCTATCCTAACGTTAATCTTCATGTATTATCTGAGTCGCTCCAGCCCATGCCTATTGGCGCACCGGGTGAGTT
>NZ_RCSQ01000192.1:0-6134 GCF_004103255.1 Pseudoalteromonas sp. PS5 | reverse complement strand
TTGCCTGGTTATCGACAAAATTCTCTCGCCTCAAAATAGATCAATTAATTAAGCGAATTGGTATTAGTTTAAGCCAATAAAGGAATAGTGAATGCAAAATGTCGTACTTATTACAGGTGGGAGTCGTGGAATTGGTGCCGCGACAGCGCGTCTTTTAGGTCAACGTAACTATACGGTGATCATCAACTATAAACAAAATCATCAAGCGGCACAAAGCGTCGCTAACAGCATTATTACCAGTGGTGGTAAAGCTTACGTTGTTCAAACAGATATCACCGATGAGCAAGCTGTGGTGACGATGTTTGATAAAATCAAAGCCGATATCGGTATGGTAACGCATTTGGTCAATAACGCTGGGGTGTTGAGTACTCAGACGAGAGTAGAGCACATGAGCGCAGAGCGCATCAATAAAATGCTGACCCATAATGTTACTCCTTATTTTATTTGTGCGCGTGAAGCTATCAAGCACATGCGTTTGAACGCTAATCCATCACAATGCGCTATTGTGAATGTATCGTCGGCAGCTTCTTATTTAGGTGGCGCTAATGAATACGTGGACTATGCTGCGGCGAAGGGGGCAATAGACAGTTTTACTAAAGGTCTCTCTTTGGAACTCGCCGCTGAGCAGATCCGCGTGAATGGTGTAAGGCCAGGCTGTATCTATACCGATATTCACACTGATGGTGGTGAGCCGCAAAGAGTCGATAGACTTGCAAGTGCACTGCCGCTAAAACGTGGTGGAACCGCAGAAGAAGTTGCCAATGCGATCGCTTGGTTACTCAGTAATGAAGCAAGTTTTACAACTGGTGGGTTTATTGATCTGGCTGGTGGTAAGTAACGTGCAGTAAAAGATGGTGAGCATGATAGCTACCACGCTCGCCAATGAAAATCTTAACTTTATTATTGTTAATTAAGGTGCTTCGTATGCTGTTATTCATACAGCTGACCTAGATAAACTTTTCATATAACTCCCTATTAACCTTGGCCAAGCTGTGCTCAAGGTTGGCTTTTTCTTGCATTAGTTTCTGCCAATGTGTTTGCTGTTTTTGATCAGACTGGCGCAGCGCATCATATAGCTTACGCTTTGGGATGCCAAAAGTCTGCGCTGCTTGTGATGGGGTGAGCATGTCACTTTTCACTGCACGTATTGCAGTTTTTAACTTTGAGTTTGTCATAAATTTACTCCTCTTTGCTGAGCGTAATTGTCGTGTCATGTATAGGCCAGACACTAACGTCAACATGCCAAAGTAAATACATAGTTTGATAGATGGTATTCATGATGTTGCTCCTTGTGTGAATGCAACAGGGAATAAGGAAGAACTATGCCAAAACTCAAGCTTATGATTTATATGCTTTTTATTCTTGTTTGTTCACGTGGATTGCACAACTTTAGTGATAACAAAGCATACATTGCACCGAATTGATCAAAGTTATAGCGGTCCAGTTATAAGTTTAATTCAGATCAAATTGCAGCAAATAAAGTAAATAAAATGTTTATTTTTTAAGTTTAAGTAGTAAAATTTGTGCGAATTTATTGAAGGAGTATGTTTCATGTCGGAACTATCAAGAACACAAGATATAACGGAACCAGAGGGTTTGCAGTTCAAAATCAAAATTGATGAAATTGCAGTTAACGCCTGTGATGGCGAAACGGTCCTATCGGTTTTATTGGCAGCAAATTACAAACAGATTATGGAAAATGATCGTCAAGTGGTGTCAGGCGCTTACTGTGGGATGGGCGTTTGTCACTGTTGTCAGGTGACTATTAATAAACAACACAAACAAAAAGCCTGTCAAACTTTGGTACAACCAAATATGCAAATTGAAACAAAACAAAATCGTTTTAAGCAGGTGGGAGCTTGATGATGGCTGCTGACCAACCAGAAAAGATAGTTATTATTGGGGCAGGCCCTGCGGGTGTGAGCTGCGCAGCAGAGCTGGCTAAATATGGACTAAAAAGTACCTTAATTGATGAGGCTTCAAAAATCGGAGGGGTAATTTATCGGGGACCGTTACGCCAGACCACGAAATTGCCACATTTGGATGAAAATTTGAAGCGCTCTATGGCGGCACTTAAAGTTCGATACTCCCAGTATGAACAGTATATAACACTGCAACTTCAAACCAAAGTACTTGGTCCTGAGGGTAAGAGTTGTTTGTTATTGCAAGCTCAGGAGAAAATCACACAAATTGAATATAACAAGCTAGTTCTCGCGACAGGTTGCCATGAACGTAGTGTCCCTTTTGATGGTTGGCAATTACCAGGTGTGATGTTAATGGGTGGGATGCAGTTGCAGCTAAAAAGTGGTTTAGTCCGCCCAGGGCGTAAAGTTGCGTTGGTGGGAACTGGGCCGCTATTGCCTTTGGTTGCTTGTCAGCTACATAAAGCGGGAGCACAAGTTGTTGGCGTATTTGAAGCCAGCCGTTTTAGCGATTTGGCAAAAGAAACCGTTGCACTTTTGCAGCGGCCAACGCTGACTTTGTCTGGTTTAAGTATGTTGGCGTATTTGAAAAAGCATCAAATCCCGTTCAAGTATGGATACGGTATTGTCAAAGCTGAAGGTCAAAGCCAACTATCAGGGATCACCGTGGCACCATTTGATGAGAATTGGCATGCTAATGTCTCAAAAGCGCAGCACTTAGAAGTTGATAGCCTTGGTGTGGGGTATGGATTTGTTGCAAGAACCCAGTTGGCGATGTTGCTAGGACTTTCGCATCAATATACCGGTACTAATGGTTACATACCAATGCTTGATGACAACCTGCGAAGTAGCCTAGATGACGTACATGTTTGTGGTGATGGTAATGGTTTGTTAGGTGCCGAAGCTGCCATTATTGAAGGAAAAATTGCGGCGACAGCACTGGCTTATGAACAGCACTGCTTTAATGAAGCACAGTATCATCGCAGAATGCGCAAACTAAAACGTCAACGTAAACAAGTGCAAAAGTTTAGAGCCGGATTTGACCGCTTTTCGGCAAGACGTGAAGGGTTATTAGCTCTGACTAAACCTGATACTGTTATCTGCCGATGTGAGCAAGTGAAGCGTCAACAACTGGATGTCGCATTAGCGCAAGGTGCAAAAGACCTATCTAGTATCAAGATGAGAACCCGAATTGGCATGGGAGATTGCCAAGGAAAGATGTGTTCAAGCTATGCGCTAGATAGATTACATGCAGAAGGGCACGTTGAAACACTTGGGGTGATCAGACCCAGATTTCCGCTCGATCCAATACCATTTACATTACTGGAGAATAATAATGAAGCAGTATGATGTCGTTATTGCCGGTGGCGGAGTGATAGGGGCTGCTTGTGCCTATTTTCTTAGCCGTGATACTGACTTGAAGATAGCACTAGTAGACTTAAAAAAGCCAGGAAACGCGTCGCGCGCTTCAGCTGGTGGGCTGTGGGCAATCGGCGAGTCTGTAGGGCTTGGTTGTGGGGTCATCTTTTTTAAAACGCTGTCGAAATTGCAAAGTGAAGGTGACACCGCCGCCGCAGAAACATTGCGACCACACCAGCTGCCCGAGTGCTTTTTTGAATTAGCATTGAAGTCAAATGAGCTATATCCAGCGCTTCACGAAGAAATGCTTACAAGACACGAAGTGGATTTTAAATTTGAGCGGACTGGGCTCAAGTTCATAATGTACAATCGTGATGATGAAGTTTACGCAGACAGTATTGTTTCTGGGATCCCACATTTATCTTCGCAAATAAGGTGGTTAGATCAGCAACAATTAAGAGAAGAAGAGCCCTATATTACGCCTGATGCAATTGGTGCAATAGACTTTATTTGCGATCACCAAGTTAATCCATACCGCTTGGTTGACGCCTACACAGAAGGGGCGCGTCAAAATGGTGTTGAGCTTTTTTTAAATACCGAAGTAGTCGAAGTCTTACGTGATGGTCACAAGGTAATCGGGGTAAAAACACCAACGGATACCCTATATTGTAATACGCTGGTTAACGCCGCTGGTGCGTGGGCTGATGAGATTTATCATCAAGCAACGGATAAGCACATGCCGGTATACCCAGTGAAAGGGCAAATTGTTTTATCAGAGCGTATGCCCAAGGTATTGAATGGCTGTATTAGTACTAGCGATTGTTATATTGCCCAAAAAGACAATGGAGAGATCTTAATTGGCTCGTCAACAGAAGAAAAAGGCTTTGATACGACCAATAGCCTAGACAAAATTCAAACCTTGTCTCAAGGTGCAATGAAGTGTTTACCCGTATTGAAAGAGTCGAGTATAAAGCGATGTTGGGCTGGGCTCAGGCCTGGTACGCCTGATGAGCTGCCAATATTAGGACATGTAGACGGTGTAGAAGGGTATATCAATGCGTGTGGCCACTTCAGAACAGGAATACTCATGTCTGCAATCACGGGTAAGCTGATAACAGAGTTGGTTATGGGTAAGCCAACCTCCGTTGACCTAACTCCATTTCGAGTTGAGAGGTTTGACTAACCAGTTGATTTAGTTGCTTTAATAGGATATAGGTAGTACATACCAAAAGCGCTATTAAGGTTAAATTTACGGTGCAGTTACTCAAGCCAAAGAGGCTAAACAAAGGCGATACCATCGCAGTGGTATCGCCTAGCTGGGGAGGCCCAGGCACATTTCCCCACATTTTTGAGCAAGGCGTAAAAAACCTACGTTCGCTTGGGCTGAATGTAGTAGAGATGCCTTCGACGCGACTGGCTGCAGATGTGATTTTTTCATCGCCGCAGCTACGCGCAAAGGACATTAATGACGCCTTTGCAGATCAGAATATAGCCGGGATAATTTCTTCAATTGGTGGCTCCGATTCAGCGCGGATCCTGCCTTATTTAGACAAATCCGTTATCATCAATAATCCCAAATTTATGATGGGCTATTCTGACTTTTCTACCCTCACTACACTCCTAAACCAATGGGGCTTAGTCACCTTTAACGGCCCGTCGGTCATGGCCGGTTTCTCTCAGTACCACAACGCTAGTGCTGAATATCAAGCATATTTAGCGCAGGCACTGTTCGGTGAAATCCACTATCCAATATTTAAAAGCTATTCTCATGGCTATCCAGAGTGGGCGATACCAGAAAATGTAGGTAAATTACATCCCACAATCGCGACAAATGGCCCAAAAGTACTGCAAGGGGCGGGACAAGTAGAAGGGCAACTATTTGGCGGCTGTTTTGAAGTGATGGAGATGCTAAAAGGCACGAAATACTGGCCATCACCCTCATTTTGGCAGGGAAAATTGTTATTCTTAGAAACCTCTGAGGATAAACCCAGTCAAGACTACGTTCGGTTTTGGTTACGTAACTATGGCGTAATGGGCGTGTTTGAAAAAATATCCGGCTTGATGATTGGCCGCGCTCGGGATTACAGCGAGCAGGAGATGACGGCGCTTGATGATGTGATTGTATCTGTGGTTCGTGATGAGTTTGGCTGTAAGGATTTACCTATTATCACTCGGCTTGATTTTGGCCATACCGATCCGCAGTGGATTTTGCCGTTAGGAATACAGCACCGCTTGGATCTGGACAACTTCAGTCTAGAGGCGATAGAGCCGGTATTTGACTTACTCTAATGGCTCATCGACGAAACCCTGTATGGCATATAACGCCTCGCTTAACCGGCGCAAAATAGCAGGCTAAAATTAGCGACGAAGGAGCGCAAGCCTGCTGTTTTGCGTCCAATTGCCATAATGGCCTTGTTAGGTAACTCTATTCATCCCAATCAGGGTATTGTTCTGGTTTTATCCCGCTCTCTAGAGAAACTCTAGGGTAGAAAGTATTAACATTTTCTTGAAAGCGTTTTTTACGGCTTTTACTTATTTGAAACAGCCAACTATCACCATAATCGAACATATAAAATAGTTTTTTACCCTTTACTTGAGGAAGAATAGAATCGACAGTTTCTTGGCTTATCTTTTCATCGTCATAACTTATACGCAAAACACTTCTAGAGTAATAAGTGTTCCCAATTGCGAATTCAAATAAGTGATCATTTTCGAAGCCAACAGCATTCAAAATGGCTTGATGCAATTCATCTAAACTGTGATCCACAGGAATTTCTAGCATGCATTCCCAATCGGTATTTGCATGCATTCCGTCAAGTAGTTTAATCTTTAAAGTTTCAATCATACTCTGAG
>NZ_RCSQ01000191.1:0-803 GCF_004103255.1 Pseudoalteromonas sp. PS5 | reverse complement strand
TAACAGCCCTTGGTATTATCAGGTTTTAATAGAGCGGCTCTGAACCGTTTCCCGTCAATGTCTATCTTTGCAATTCTTGCTGGTGAACCTTGTTTAGTTTTGCCAATGAATATCAGCGTTAAGCAAACTTATAGTCTTCTTTCTTTACAACCATCGCCCATGCCATTCTTGCCATCTTATTGGCTAAGGCCACAACGGCTTTATTAAATGGCAGTTGCTTACGTAAATTGTTTGCCCATTCACTCACTTTATCGGTTTTGTTTTCAGCTTTTACTAAGGCTGCTCTTGCGCCATTAATTAGCTGTGTTCTTAAATAAGTATTCCCTCGTTTACTTATCCCTTTTAACTTAGGGTTATCACCCGTTGTATGCTGTTTAGCAACTAAACCAAGCCATGCGGATACATGACGACCATTTTTAAAGTCTTTTCCATCCCCTATTGCACTGTAAAAAGCCGTTGCTATGATTGCCCCTATTCCTGTCATTGTTTTTAACCTTTGGCATACTTCTTTTGTATTGCTAAGTTCACTGATTTCTTTATCCAAAGCATTGACTTGTTTATCCAGCTCGGTCAACTCGTCATACAAACTCGCTATGTGTCTGCGTGATAACACGGTTAGTTTATTGTCTGCATCTTCTAAAATATCAGGTACTGCTTTTCTAACCTGATTTGCCCCTCGGGCGATAATTATGCCGTACTCAGCTAATAGTCCTCGTGTTTGATTTATTATTGCTGTTCTGAATTTTATTCTTCGCTCTCTGATGCGATGCAAAAGTTGAATATCTTGCTGCTCAGTGTTTTTT
>NZ_RCSQ01000190.1:0-4269 GCF_004103255.1 Pseudoalteromonas sp. PS5 | reverse complement strand
CCTACAGGACGTAGGTACCTCGGCGTGAGCAGGACGCGGAAGCGGTGTTATCGACAAGATTTTCTCGCCTCAAAATAGACCACTTAATTAAGAAAATTGGTATTAAGTAACCTGAGCTGCGGATAATTAAATGCCTTTCTAGCAGTCTGTGCCTGCTGATACCTTGGCCAGAGAGGACGTGGTATTTCCCCTAAAACTCTCTGGCTAGACAAGGAGAAGAATGAAGATGTGCTGCAGAAGCAATAAGCTAAAGTATTCCTCATCCAGTCTTAGGTTAAATAAAATACAATGAGTGTTCTGATATTTTTTACGGATCACCAGACCAACTTAGCGACCCTCAGTTAGGTGAAGCCGTTAATGTTTATGCCGTGTCTCAGTGTTTATCGACATGGCCTAAGTCACGTGAAGGGTCTAACAAATCACGAACCTTTCGTTTTAGTATTTTGGCTTCAGGAAAACCACCATCAGCTTTACGGCACCAAATTAATGTATTGTCGTAATAGATTTCAAATACGCCTTTACTCGCAGGAACCAAGGCAACTTGCTGAAGGTCGTCAGAAAAAGTTGATAGCAGCTCTTGGGCTAGCCATGTTGCTCTGAGCATCCATTGACAGAGCACGCAGTAGTGAATAGTGATAGTGGGTTTATTCATAGTTGACTTTACTTCTGATTGTTTGTGTATGTGCCTGTGCTGGGAGTTGCATTGAGGCTGGCTTGGGTAAGTTTACCAGACTCCCTGTTGAGCGTCATAAACAATACTAGGTGAACGTGAGGTAAAGTGAGCAGTAACATAATTTTTATCAATATAGATTGACTAGCAGCTTAATCACACCTTGAGTTATGTAACACATTAAATTGCAGGAAAGTAAAAAGTATGAGATGAAAATAATAATGTCGAGAAAAAAACGGGGGGACTCCCCCCGCAATTATCCAGGGAGACCTCAATGTTAAGGTCAAACTATAAGTTACGGAAAATTTACATGTTAACAACCCATTTGTGTTGAGCTGTGGTCAAATCGTGACGAATGTTGCTAATTTAGTGATTATTTTTATAATTAATTAATCTTTTTGTTAGGTTAGCGTTCCATTCGCTCCTAGTACTGAACTCGCCTTGAATCGCCGAGCGCTGAGCCAAGGTAAGCGCCGGATGCCATATTGAAAAAATAAGGACGATACGGTCTTTGTCGCCACCATTATGTGCCATGTGTAAGTACGAGTCGTCAAATATCGTAAGAGAGCTGTCCTGCCATAGTACACGTTCGCCATTGACTTCTAAGTAACACGCGTCTGGTATATCAATTGCCAAGTGAACGGTCAAACTATGATTAGAAAGTCCATAGTGTGGTGTAATTGTCTGTCCTTTTGCTAACTTTGAATAGAATACTTCATAAGGTGTATTGGTTAGGCCGTAGCATGGCACATTCTCTAGTGCTTGCTTTAACTTTGGAAACTGACTAGAGATTGCGTGGTTTTCGCTACCATCTTTAAACAGAGAAAGCGCTTGCCAATTATCGCTATTAGCGAGCTTTGGAAATTCATTTTCATATATTTTGCCGGATAAATAAGGGGTTAAATGCGAAGAAAGCGATTGAATTGCATGTTTATACTCAGTAATTATGTCGGGCACACAATCCATAAACTCCTGATACCAAGAAAATGTTTCAGCAGGCCATATAGGTCGAGCATCGAGATCCGTTACATAGAACAAATGTGGTGCTTGAGGTGTTGTAAAGGGAGTGCTGGAGTACTGTACCCATCTGGCTGCTTTGTAGCCTTTGGGGACAGCGAGGTTACGCTCCATACACTGCCAAGCGTTTTTAAAGCGTTCTACCGTTTGTGGCGCCATATTCTTTGGAAGCTGTAGTTGTTTAAAATTGCCAGTTAACCTCTCACACAGTGCGTAACAAATTAACGCTGTATGTTCTTCGCCCCGTTGCTCGAGTAAATTGCCAAGATATAAGTACAGTAAATAATTGTTTGGTGCGAGTTCAAGGCATTGAAAATAGGCAGCTTCACTTTCTTTGAAAGCCTCGATTTGCTCTAGAATCACGGCGACACGATAGCATAACTCAGCATTGTCTTGATGCTGTGATAGTAAGCTACCTAATAGTGCTGGCCACTTAGTTTGTGGTTCAAGATTTAAAATCGGCTTTAGCAGAGCGTCGATGTTGAGCGTTTGAGCTGGCTTAGTTGTCATTAAAATATTATCTCTGTATTAATTTTTTAAAATGCCAATATCAAGAGGTAGCGTCATGCGATAACTACTGTCTGTTGCTTGGAAAGGTTGCGTCCCATGCCAAAAATAAGAAGGGAAAATAACAATCTGGCCTCGCCTCGGTTTGACCGATTTGAATGGCGGAAAATCATATGGTGGCGCCAATGGTGGGCGGCCAAATTCAATGAGACCGCTGTTACTATCGTCTTCGGGTGTATTGATGTATAGCACGACGCTTATCCAACCTGCAGGGTGAATATGGCTAACATGAAACCCCTGCTCACTGAGCTTAACAGACCAAGAGCCTGTAATTTTTCTCTCACTATGCAAATGAGCTAGAAAAGGATGATCTTGATCTGCACTTAGCTGGTTAAGGCACCTATCGACATCGGCTAATAATTGTGTTTTAGTTTTTGCAATAATATCGATGTCTCTATTTAGGAGGCCTCCCGATATTTGCGAACCGTTGACCAAGGTCTGCTCACTGGGAGCTTGCTTTCCCTGATGAAGCGCAAGCAGGCAAGCTTCAAGCTCTTGTAAGAAGGTTTCATTGCTGTCATAACCCTTTGGCGCTGATAGGGTTGTGGTAAGTACAAAGCTGGGATCGCATAAATGCTGGTGCTTCTGCTCGTCCGTTGCCCGATAAAGCACGCTCAGCCAAGCAAGCGCAAGTTGTGAGTCTGGCCGCTGTTTGAGTACATTTAAAAGTAATTGATTAGCGACATCAAAATTTCCCAACTGCAGCGCAAATTTAGCTTGCTCACATAATCGGTCATGCTCAGGTGTTATTTTGTTGGCGTTATCTAAGTGTTGAAAGGCATCATCAAAACGCTCTTCTTTGGCAGCTAAGCGACCCAGAAGTGTCTGCATTAGAGATGATGAAGAAGCAAACCCTGAATTTGTTATACAAGCTTTACATGCTTGATATTGGTTAGTATTCCAATACAGCTCTGCTAAACACTCCGTCAGTTCACGTTTGTTATCTGTCGCCGTATACAACGCTTCCTTTATACTTATCGCAAATAGTTCATGCTGACCATTTTGCCAATAAAGCTCATTGAGTGCTTTGTGCACTGTCGTATTATATGGTGTTACTTTTAAGGCATGTTGGTAGGCTTGTTGTGCAAGCTGAAATTGACCATTGGCAAAGTAGCAATCGCCTAGGTTGTACAGTGGCTCATATTGCTCTGGCGCGTGTGTGTGTACAAACTGAAAACATTGGATAGCCAACTCAAACTTTGTCTGTAACTTGTAACATAAACCAAGATTATGAATGGCTCGAAAGGCTACTGGTGCATCTTGTGGTACCGCTAAGTAGCACTTTATCGCTTCATTAAGGTTATCTTGGGCTTTGTGTATGTCTCCAAGGATTTTCGTAAACTGTCCACTACGGTCGGCACCTTGGCCTTTCATAGCCCATTTTTCAGCAGCTGAGAACTTATTTTGCTCAAGATAAAGTAGTGCAAGGTTTTTTATTGTTTCTTGGTGTGTGGGCAGGTTGCTCGCTATTTGTAAATAATGCGCTTCGGCTTGAGTATATTGGGCCGATAACCAGTAGCATTTAGCAATATGGCTTAGGATTTCTGATTTTTGGGGGGATAACTTATACGCGGTGCTTAAAGATGAAATAGCTAGAGGCCAGTTTTCTTGGGCTTTATGACAAATACCAATAAGGTAGTGAATGTCTGGGTGGTTGGAATGGGCAAATTTTTCAAGCATAAATAAAGCCTGACTTGGCTGATTTGCTTGAATGTGATTGAGCGCGTTTTTCAGCGTGGTGTTCATTTCATTCGTTTGCATTGTATTGTTGTTATTTTAAAAGTCGTTTCGGTACGCAAAATAGGTGAATTCGCCACACATTAGTACAGCGGCTTTCCCTGTTGTAACTACCTCAGCCAATTTACACATTAGGATTAGCCTCAGCTCAAGGTTGATTAACTAACTTCTTACCCCGAAATCAGGCTACATAAGAAATTAATGAATCTAATACCAATTAGTCTTAATACTTGCTCAATTTGAAGGAGTGAATCTGACGCTAACGGCGTTAAAAATTT
>NZ_RCSQ01000189.1:0-910 GCF_004103255.1 Pseudoalteromonas sp. PS5 | reverse complement strand
ACCCGAGATCGGTTTAAGCCATCAGTTCATCAATAGAAATTGATGGCTTTTTTTCTTTGTGGCTGTATGCAATCAGCGCACCCAAGACTGTTAATATCATTCCATGCAAGCTTCTATGTCTTGAGTGCTCTAGCTGACAAATATTTTTTAGCTGGTCATTCACCGTTTCAATAATAAAGCGCTTGGATAACATTGCTTTGTCCCAAGCTGAAATAGCTTTGGCCTTCATGTTACTGCGCACATTGGTGACCAGTTTGAGTCCCCTTTCCGATAGTGACTGCTCTAACTTACTGCTAATATACCCCTTGTCTCCATATAAAGTGCCGGTTAGATTTTGCGTAAGCTCTTCCACGGGAGCTGTATCCTGCTTATTTGCAGGTGTAACTTTGGCGGCAATTATTTCACCTTTATGATTGATAATTAGGTGTAGTTTAAATCCAAAATACCATCCCATCGTTCCTCTACCCCGCTTAGCTACTCCTGCAAACGTCTTGTGCCTTGGTATTCTCAAATTATGACAAACTTTGATACTCGTTGAGTCAATGAAGCAAATATCACAATCCGTTGATTTTAGTGTTTTAAAATAACTTGAAAGGGGAGTAACTGCACGAGGCATGAGTTCTAAAAACCTTGTATAGCTGAGCAGTGTTGGAAAGTCTTTTTTATGAAAGCGAGCGAGGTAGCCTTTATAAAAGTTTTTAAAATCGCGCTGATTTGACATATGAAATAGAATGATGACGGTCATTATTTCAGCCATACTCATCTGGCATGCTCTGTCTCTTTTTATTTGACCTTGCTCTATCTGGTAGGCGTGCCACTGCGGCAAAAAAACTTTGCAAAAATCATCGACATCACAAAACAACTCAACTAACTTATTCATGCCTGTTCCTTACTGGGTCACTTTCTTTTT
>NZ_RCSQ01000188.1:0-1100 GCF_004103255.1 Pseudoalteromonas sp. PS5 | reverse complement strand
TATGGCAACTGCCCGTAAAAAACAAATCAGTTTAACTGACACCAAATATTATCACTGTATCTCCCGTTGCGTCAGGCGCGCATTTCTCTGTGGCGAAGATAAATTTACTGGTAAGTCATACGAACATCGTCGGGACTGGGTTGAAGAAAAGCTATTGATGTTGGCTTCCGTATTTTGCATTGATGTTTGTGCTTATGCAGTGATGAGCAATCATACTCACATTGTTTTATATGTTGATGACAACAAGGCGAAACGTCTGTCCGATGAAGCGATAGTGATACGATGGCACAAGTTGTTTAAAGGTAATTGGATAAGCCAAAAATTTATTGAAGGAGAGCCTCTCAGCGAGTCGGAGCAGTTGATACTAGATGAACTGGTTGATAAGTATAGAGAAAGGCTCGCAGATATTAGCTGGTTTATGCGAGTGCTTAACGAAGACATCGCCCGCCGAGCAAATAAAGAAGATAATTGTACAGGCCGTTTCTGGGAAGGGCGATTCAAGTCTCAAGCATTACTGGACGAGGCCGCATTGGCCGCTTGCCTCGCTTACGTAGACTTAAACCCCATTAGAGCCAACATCGCCGCAACGCCTGAAACCTCAGACTACACCAGCATCAAAAAACGCATCGACCACGCGAAGATGGGAAAGCAACCAAAAAACCTACTACGCTTTGTGGGCAGCCCACGAAAACATATGCCAAAAGGCCTGCCTTTTGAACTCAAATCCTATATTGAATTGGTTGAACTCACAGGCCGTTGTATTCGAGACGACAAGCGAGGCTATATCTTTGAATCTCAGCCCATACTCACTCGACTCAATATAGAACCTGAGAACTGGATAAAACTCACAACACAGTTTTCACGTGTATTCCACGGTGCAGTAGGCCGAGAGCGAACAGTAACCACCTACTGTGAAACACTGCAAAAGCGACGGAGGACAAACCTAACAAACTGCGAGCGCTTGTTGGCTTAGTAAAACTCACATTCTCAATTCTAGAATTTTCTTACTGCTGTATTTGCAGCGCGTTGCCGTGCGCGATAACCCAGTTTTAGTGTAGAGATACGCTTGGGCGCTAAAAATTGGCCTACCGAAAAACGTT